>JBEKAP010000230.1:0-3436 GCA_050015875.1 Candidatus Dormibacteria bacterium
CCCTCGGTGATCGCGGGGAAGGCATGGAGCGCATACCCCTCCCAGAACAGCGAGTCGTAGGTCGCGCCGCCGTCCTCGAGCTGCCCCGATGGCGAGGCCTGGACCGTCCAACCCCCGTCGTAGGCCGGATCCGAGACGGCCACGTCGGCGTCCACCGTGAGGTGGACGGTCTCGTCGTGGGTTGGATAGAGGTACTCGACGGGCTTGCCGCAGCCTCCGCTCATCGGGTACTGGGTCGTGAACAGCGCGATCACCGTCCCCTGGGAGTTTGTGTAGAAGAGGATGGGATCGCTGGCGAGGTAGGTCGCATAGGGGACGAGCGGCGTCGGATCGAGCCCGGAGTAGATGCTGTACAGGCCCGCGGCAAGGGGAGAGGTCCCGTCGGAGAGGGTTCCCGTGGAGAACACGGTGCCGTCGGCGGTGGTGGCGACGGGAGTGAAGGTGTAGGCCGAGGGGTCCGGGAGCACCATCTCGTTGGCGTCGACGACGGAGCAGCCGGCGCCGGCGTCCGTGTAGGCGTAGCCGCTCGCCGTCCCGGTCGCCGTGAAGGTGAGAGCCCCGGTGGGGAGGTTGTAGATGGCAGGAGCCGGCAGGAAGGTCTGCGGGATGAAGTCGTAGCTCGCGAGGACGAAGCCCGTCTCCGTGAGCCCGGTCGGGGCCGCCCCGGAGCTCGCCGTCGTCTGGGTGTACAGGTCCCCGTACGAGGTCGACGCCAGGAGCGTGGTCTCCGTCCCGTAGGCGGTGCCGGCCGCGAGGGTGCTGCCTCCGGAAACATCGTAGGGGGCGAGGTTACTCACCTCGCTGTCGTTCATGTATGTGACGCCGCCCACGGTCAGGGTGGTGGGGTCGAGCTCGGGGTACGTGGTCGTCGCGTCGATGCTCGTGTTCGGACCCACGCCGTCGCTGAACCACACCTGGCCCGACTGGTTGAGGATGGCGGACGAGTACGCCGCCAGGATGGTGTAGTGAGAGCCGGAGTCGAGGAAGAGGAAGCCGGAGACTCCCATCCCCGAGACGAGCCCAAGGTCGATGGCATCGCCGTCGGACAGCTCTCCGACCTGGTAGAAGGTGAAGGTGCCGCACTGCATGTCGTCAGATGGGAAGAGGGGGATCGACGAACCGATCGGCACCGGGGTCGTGAACCAGGTCCGCGTCCCAACGGTCACGTTCACGGTGGGGGCCTGGTTGGATGTCGCGGGCGCGGCACACGGCGTCGCCGCGGCGGCGGCGGACCCCGAGGGCGATGGGAGAGGGGTGGGGGCGGGGGTGGCCGTGGCGGTGGCGGCGGCGGCCGCGGACGCCCGTGCCGGACGCGATGGGCTGGGACGCAGGGTCGCGGCGCCGCAACCGGAGGCGACGACCGCGGCCGTGGCCGCGAGGGTGGCCAGGAGCCACCTTCCCCGAGGCCGCCGAGGCCTGACCGGAACCTGGTTCATCGAGGCGTCCCCCTGCCGGTGCATCTGCTACGAGCCATTCAACGGGCCGTTGCGCCGGGAGGTTACGTGATTCCTGCCACCCGCGTCCGGTGGGGAGCCGCGGGGGTTCCCTCCGCCTCGGCGGCCGCGCTCGGGGCGAGGGTGGGCGGCCACCCCCGGCCTCGGACCTGGTGGGTGATCGACGCGTCTGCGGTCCGGAACCGCCGAGGACGTGATGGCGGTGCTCCGCCACCTGCGGCGCGGCGCCCATCTGGCAGGCGGTGCATGGAGCAACGATGGCCGCGATGGTGCCAGGGGGGTGGCGAGGCCATCCCGGCAGAGAGGCTGGCGGCGGTGCCGTGGACCGCATTCTGCGTCGGCTTCGGCGCGCGCCCGAGCTCGCGCCGGTAGGACAATGGAGGGCGGGCGATGACCGTGACGACCTCCGCCCGCATCACCGACGCCCCCAGCGCTCGAGGAGGACCGAGACGTGGCTGATCAGTCTTCGCCATGGCCGAAGCAGGGACCCGCCTCGTACTTCGCTTCGATCGAGAAGACGTACGGGCGCTCGATCGCCGATTGGCAGAAGGTCATCGCCGAATCCGGCATCGACAAGCACATGGCCATCGTCGGGCACCTCAAGTCCGAGTATGGGATGGGCCACGGTCACGCGAACGCGCTCGTGGGTTGGACGCTCGCGGGAAACCGCGCAACGCCCTGAACGGGCTTGCGTTTCGAACGCGGCCCCGAGGGTGACGCTTCACATCCGAGGAGGAGATGGCGGCGGGAGCTGGCTGCCATAGACTGACCTCGTGGAGACGGACTGGACTCGGCCGGGGTTCGCGGCGGGAGGCGGCGACGCCTTTGTGCTGTTCGTGGTCTTCGGCCAATTGACCCAGCCGTTCGAGGTCTCCACGACCAGGCATCGCGTGACCGCTGTGCCCGATGGGATCGAGTTGCGCCATCTCGGGCCGGTCGAGGCCTCGGCATTCTTCGATCCTCCCCTGGGGGCGCTCCTGCTCACGAACTGGGAGGGACCTCCCGCGCCGTCATTGGTGGAGGGAGGATGCGTCCTCATCCGCGGCGCCGTGCTCGATCCGCCTGACCTGCGGTACCTGCGCAATGCGGTGGGCCTGGTCACGGCACTGATGGACGGTGGCGGGAAGGCTGCCCTCAACGTGCAGTCGTTGAGCCTCCATACCCCCATGCGGTGGCGGAGCCACATCTTCGACGCCGATCTCCCGTACCCCCGGCACCATGTGACGATCCTCCACAGCGACGAGGAGGACGCTCTGGGGCCCGGCCGGCTCTGGGTGCACACGCGGGGCATGCGGCTGTTCGGGAGGCCGGACATCAGCGTGCGGCAGGTTCCTCCCCACCGACAGCAGATGGCGGACGACCTCTGCAACCGCTTCATCGAGATGCTGGCCTTCGGCCACCTGATACGAGAGGGGCAGGCCGTCCGCCTGGCCGGGGCACCGGAGGGGTTGGTCTGCCGCCACGGCGGAGACCTGGACGACCCCGATTTCAACAACGTGCACGTGGAGATCGTCTGGCCGGCGGACATGGGCAAGGCCTAGGCGCCTGAGCCCCGGGCGGCCTCCTGGGCCGCATCGGCCGGCCACCTCCAGCGGGACAGCGCCACGGAACCGGCTGGTAAGCTCGCTGGCCGTGGAGGTCCTTCCGTCGTTTGGGCTGGAGGGGCGGGTCGCGCTGGTCACCGGAGCCGCCCGGGGACTGGGCCGAGCCATCGCCGTGGCCCTCGCTCATGCCGGCGCCGATGTCGCGGTCGGCGTGCGATCGCCGGACACGGCAGCGGAGGTCGTATCCGCAGTCGAGGCACAGGGCCGGCGATGCCTCCCCCTGGCCATGGACGTGGTCGACCTCGACCGGGTGGGCTCCGCGATGGCGGAGGCGGCCTCCGAGATGGGGCGCCTCGACATCCTGGTCAACAACGCGGGCATCGGTCCACCCAACCTCGCCGTCGATGTGACGGTGGAAGACTTCGAACGCACCCTCGA
>JBEKAP010000231.1:0-3356 GCA_050015875.1 Candidatus Dormibacteria bacterium
CGTCGGCGATCGACGAGGCGGCCATCCGCAGCACCCACCCCGGGGTGCCGACGGCGATCGTCCCCAACGCCGTGGACACCGAGCGCATCAAGCCCGATTCCTCCCCGGTCGACCCGGAAGCGATCCTCTTCGTGGGCAGCCTCAACTACCGGCCCAACGCCGACGGCGTGGCCTGGTTCGTGGACGAGGTCCTCCCCAGGGTCCGCCGAGCGCGACCGGCGGCGGAGCTCACCATCGTCGGCCGGGGCAACCCGGCACTGCTGCGCCGGCTCGCGGCGCCCGGCGTGGTCGTCGCGGGCGCCGTCGACGACGTGCTGCCCCATCTCCGGCGAGCGAGCGTCGTGGTGGCCCCACTGCGGGTCGGAGGGGGGACCCGTCTCAAGGTGCTGGAGGGGTTGTCCATGGCCAAGCCGGTTGTCTCCACCACCCTCGGCGCGGAGGGGCTCGACGTCGCCGACGGCGAGCACCTGCTGCTCGCCGATGCAGCTCCGGAGATGGCCGATGCCATCCTTCGGCTCCTGGCCGACCCGAGCCTCGCTCGCCGCCTGGGGGACGCGGGACGGGCCCTTGCCGTGGTGAGGTACGGATGGGCCGGGGCGGCCGCCCAGCTCGATGCCTTCCACACCGAGGTGGTCTCCGTCCGCGCGGGGAGGGGGTGAGGGTGGCCGCCTACGCCACCGCCACAACGGGGGCGACGGGCCGCGTCCAGGACGACATCGCCGTCATCTTCGACGAGGCGAGCGGCTACTACCGGCACCTGCGCTGGGAGAAGAACCCGGTCGTGCGCACGGAGAAGCGGCAGACCCACCAGGTCCTCGTCGAGGAGCTGGGCAGTGAGGCGGTCGAGACGGCCCTGGAGATCGGGTGCGGGCCCGGCACCTGGACACCGCTCCTGGCGGAGCGCGCGGCCAGCGTGCTCGCGCTGGACCTCTCGCCCAAGATGCTGGAGCAGGCTCGCGACGCGGTCGCCGGCGAGCACGTGCACTTCCTTCAGGGGGATGCGGCCCGCTTCGACCCAGCCACCACCTTCGACCTGGTGATGAGCGTGCGCGTGCTCGAGTACGTGCCCGAGTGGCGCGAGATCATCGCCAGGCTGGAGCGGCTGGTCGCCCCCGGAGGCCGGGCGGTCGTCATCACCAAGACCCCGGTATCGATCTGGCGCGGGACCGGCCGCTCCCGATGGTTCGGGCCCCGGAACCTGGTCCGGCGGCTCTTCCGGCGGGACGTCGACCCCGGTTTCTGGCAGCGTCACATCCCGGTGCGCGAGATGACCCGCGCGTTCGCCAGGGCCGGAATGGTCGACATCCAGGTGCGCCCCGTGATCCTCGGCCTCCCCGTGTACATGCGCGGCACCAAGCAGTACCCGATAGTCCCGCCCTTCGCGGAGAGGCCGGCTCTCCGGGCCACCCAGTCGGTCTGGCGGTGGGTGGCGCGTCGCGGCCGCCGCGGGCGCCTCGCGTCCCTGATCTTCGCCGAGTCCTACGCGGTCTCGGGCCGGCGACCCACCGCCCCGGAGGGCCGGTGACCGGTGGTGGCGATCCCGTGACCGCCGTCGTGCAGCGGAAGCAGCCGAAGCAATCGCTGAGCCGGGCCGTCTTCAGTGACGGCAGCTACTCCGACCACTTCCGCCCCGAGGCCCCGGACAACCCATTCCGCGGGCTCTACGCCGCCAAGCGGCGGGACCTCCTCCAACTGGCCGGTCGCCGCGCCGGGAGCCGGCTCCTGGACCTCGGCGGCGGGCCCGGCCGCATCGCAGTCCCGCTCGCGCGGGCCCACAGGGTGACCCTGGGCGACATCTCGAGCGACATGCTCGCCCGTGCCGGGCGGGCCGCGGAGCAGTCGGGGATCCCCGCCGGGAACCTCACCCTGGTCCAGCTCGACGCGCGCGATCCCCTCCCCTTCCCATCGGGGAGCTTCGACACCGTCGTCGCCGCCGATCTGCTCGTCCACCTGCCAGACCCGCTCGCCGCCCTCCGGGAGATGCGCCGGGTGCTCGCGCCGCGCGGACGGCTGCTCGTCGACACGACCAACCGCAACCCCCTCTGGGTGCTCCGCCATCCCGGCTACGTGGGGAGAAGGCCGGGGCGCTGGCTGCGAACGTGGCGCGCCGGTGGGGTACTGCCCGAGTGGGCCGGGATCGTGACCCACCACGGCCGTGCCCAATTCCGCGAGATGCTCCAGGACGCGGGGCTCCGCATCGTCGGCGAGCGCGCCTACGGCCTCCGCCCCGCCCCCAAGTGGATGCTCGCGATCTGCGAGGCGAGTGCACCGGAAGCGGCCACCGGCGGGGCGGGTGAGCCCATGCGAGCGCCCGGATGATGGCGCGCCGCCGCGGCATCGCCTATCTCGTGGCGGCCACGGCCGTGGTCGCGTCGGTCCTCCAGGGTGCCGGTACCGGGGTGGGCGCGGCGAGCGCACCGGCCTTCGTCCAGGGGGCCGAGACCGTCGGCTCGAGCGTCGCGCTCACCAAGGCGGTGACCGCCGGCGACCTGCTGGTGGCGGGCATCACCACCAACGACTCGGGCACCGACCCCGTGACCGGGGTCTCGGACGGCGTCAACGGTGCCTGGACCAGGGCCAGCTCGGTCGACTACGGGAACGGGCACGTCGACCTCTACTACCTGCAGGACTCCAGGGCCGGCAGCGTGACCGTGACCCTCGCCGGCAGCGGGGGCGGCGCGGTCACCGTCGCCGAGTACTCCGGCGTCGCCACCGCGTCCGCACTGGACCAGGTCACCAACGCGAGCGGCAGCAGCACCGCTCTGAAGGCCGGTCCGACCGCCGCCATCGGGGGCGCGGGGGAGCTGGTCGTCGGCGTCGGCGGGCAGACCAATGTCGGCAGCGGCCTCACGGCGGGAGCCGGCTTCACCCTGCGCTCTACCGCGGTCTCCAACTGGTGGGCGGTCAACGGCCTGGAGGACTCCCTCGCCTCCTCCACGGCCGGCCAGTCGATGACGATGACGTCCGGCTCGGGCCAGTACTTCGGCGCCGTGGTCGCCGTCTTCAAGACGGGAACCGTGAGCGGCGCCCCGGTCGCGGCGCTGACCCTCAGCCCCGCGTCCACCCCGGTGAACCAGCAGGTGACCGCCAACGCCTCGGCATCGACACCTGGCGCCCACGCCATCTCCACCTACACCTTCGGCTTCGGGGACGGGACCACGGTCGGCCCTCAGGCGACCGCGACCGCGACCCACACCTACACCAAGGGCGGCGTGTACACGGTGACGGTCACCGTCACCGACACCGCTGGGGTCTCGGCGGCCGCCACGGCCCAGGAGACGGTGGGTCAGCCGGCGGCCGCACTCAGCGTGAGCCCCTCCTCGGGCAGCGCGCCACTCCCGGTGACGGCGAGCGCC
>JBEKAP010000232.1:0-3281 GCA_050015875.1 Candidatus Dormibacteria bacterium
GCTGCGCAGCGCGTGCACCCGGAAGCGGGCCGCGGTCTTGACCACGGCGTCGAGCGCGCCGCCCGCCGTGATCGTGAGCGTCCGGTCGCTCACGATGACCTGAGAGACCCCGGGGATGACCCGGAAGACGGTGGGGTCGACCGGTTCCGCGAACTCGATGGAGAGCACGTGCCCACCCTGCTCGGCGAGCTCCTTGACGTCCTCCACGGCGACCAGCCTCCCCCGGCGGAGGATGCCGGCGCGGTCGCAGAGGCGGGCCACCTCGGGGAGATCGTGGGAGGAGACGAAGATGGTCGCCCCGCGGTCTCGCGCCTCGCGGATCAGGTCGTGGACGGTGCGCTGCATGAGCGGATCGAGGGTCGCGGTCGGCTCGTCGAGGATGAGGATCGCCGGGTCGTGCATCAGCGCCTGGATGACACCCACCTTCTGCTTCTGACCGTGGGACATCGCCCCGCATCGCCAGCCGAGGTCGCACTCCATCCGCCGGGCCAGCTCTTCGATCCGCCCCGCGTCCACCCCGCCGCGGAGCCGGCCGAGGTAGGTCAGCAGCTGGCGGGCGGTGAGGCGCGGATAGAGGCGGAGGTCGCCGGGGAGGTAGCCCGCGCGGCGCCGCACCTCCACGCTGTCGGTGCGGCAGTCGAGGCCGAGCACGGTGGCGCGGCCCGCGGTCGGCCGGATCAGGCCCAGCAGGCAGCGGATGGTCGTCGTCTTGCCGGCGCCGTTGCTGCCCAGGTAGCCGAAGATCTCCCCGGCGCGGATCTCGAGATCGACGCCATCCAGGGCGCGCTTCGTGCCGTAATCCTTGGTCAGCCCCTGGAACACGATCGCGGGAGACGTGGCCATCGCGGGCAATCCTAGTGACCCCGGTGCCGCGCCCGCCGGAGCCGGCCGTCCTCAGCGTGCCGGGTCGGCGACCCTCCCGGCCGCGTCCAGCACCTCCATCAGGTGCATCACCCGCACCTGGGGCGCATGGCGGCGCGCTCCCGCACGCAGCTGCACCAGGCAGGAGACGTTCTCGGTGATCAGGACATCCGCGCCGGTCGCGAGCACGTTCTCGAACTTGCGGGCGAGGATGGCGTCGCTGCGATCTGGCTGGCCGGTGGCGTAGCTGCCCGGTCCGCCGCAGCACATCGCCGCCTCGGGGAGCGGGGTGATCCGCATCTCGGGGATGCGCGCGAGCAGCGCCCACGCCACGCCGCGCTCGGGGCCGTCCACGGGCAGCGAGCAGGGCTCGTCGATGGTCACGTGCCAGGGCAGCGGTCCGAGCGGTGCACGCCACCCCAGCCGCTCCAGGTGGACGCTGGCCAGATCGGTGGCGCCGGCCACCCGGCGCGCCGCGTCGCCGAGCGCCGGGTCGTCGCCGAGGATGCGGGCGTAGCGGCGGATGTGGGCGATGCAGCTGGCGACGTCCCCGGCGAGCCCGTCCACCTGCAGCGCCGCCAGTCCCGACACCGTGCGCCGCGCCATCTCCCGGACCGCGGGCCCGTCGCCGAGGCTCTGCGCCGGGAGGCCGAAGCAGCCCAGCTCCGGCACATCCAGCTCGAAGCCGTTGGCGAGCAGCACCCGCATCGCCGCCTCGGTCGCCCCGGGCGCCACCAGGTTCTGATAGCAGCAGATCAGGAAGCCGAGCCGGCCGCGCACCGGCGGGGTGACGGCGGGGAGGCCGACCACCCGCTGGTCGGCCCGGCGCCGGGGCAGCGGTCCGATCCTCTCCGCCATCGCGCCGACGGTCCCCATCCAGCGGGTGATGCGGAGCCGGCGCGCGGCGGCGTGGAGTCCGGTCACCTGGGCGGCCCGCGAGAGGCGGTGGAGGGTGCGGGTGCCCCCCGGGCGGGGGAGGACGCGGCGCAGCAGCCAGCTCTGCCCGCGCGGGTAGCCCTCCTGCACGTGCAGCTCCTGGCGGGCGCGGGCGACGATCGCTGCGGTCGGCACCCGGGGCGGGCATGCGGCCATGCAGTTGTCGCAGGTCAGGCAGGTCGAGAGGGGGCCGTCGGCGATGTCGCGGAGCTCCAACCGGCCCTCCATCGCGTCCCGGATCAGCGCCACCCGTCCCCGGGCGGTCTCCCACTCCACGGGGTTGACCTGGTAGGTGGGGCAGACCGCCTGACAGAGCGAGCACTTGTTGCACCGGCTCACGTCCTCGTAGATGTCGGCGAGGAAGCGTGGTGGGGGCACGGCCTCCGGCTCCCCCGCGGCCTCGACCGGGGCGTCCATCGGAGCGCTGGGCGGCAGGCTCATGGCCCGCCCGATTGTAGGGGGCGGGCGGAATCGCGTCTCAGCTCCGCCAGCCATGCGTCCGTCGGCGCGTTACGATGCCGCCAGTGTTTCGCGGTGATTGTCGCCTGGCTCTGCTGGGTGTCCCGGTGTGCGCCGCCGTGCTGGGGTTGTACGCCGTCGTCCCCCGCCTGGCCGGGTACGTGGTCGGCTTCGTGCTCGTCTACCTGTTCCTGCCCTACCTCCTCGTCTCCCTCTTCCTGGCGGCGAGGAGGCAGGTGCGCCTCGTGCGCAACCGCCGCCATCGCGGGGTGCCAGTGCGCTGAGCTCGCCTGCCGGGCGCGCCCGGGGCACATCCCCTGACCGTACACTCGAGCGTCGATGAACGGCCCGTACCACCTCGAGACCCTCGACGACGCCGATCGGGCTCAGCTCGAGCCCTGGGTGAGCAACCTGGACTCCCCCGTATTCGCCCTGAACGGTCTGTCCCAGGTGACCGCGGCGGCGCTCTTCGCGCGCTACAGCCGGAGCCCCAAGAGCCTGCGCCGGCTCCTCCTCGACGAGTTCCTGAAGGGGGAGGCGGTCGTCCCGGAGCTGGCGGCCCCGGCGCGCGACGATGCGGGCAGGGCCCGGGCGGGGCGCCTCTTCGGGCGGGTCATCGCCGAGTACGGGGACGATTCGGTCGCCCAGCTCGGCGGCATCCACCTGGCCTGCGAGCAGGTCAGCCAGCCGCTCGCCAAGGCGATCGAATGGGGCCGCCTCGCCGCCTACCTGGAGCAGTCCACCCGCTACATCCCCTACACCGACCTCCGCGACGGCCATTTCCGCTACCACCGCGACCCGGAGCTGATGGCGTCGGCTCACGCCGGCACCTACCTCGCGGCCATGGACGGGCTCTTCGACGCCTATGTGGAGATGCTCCCGCTGCTGCGCGCGCACCTCGGTGAGGCCCTCCCCGCGGAGGCCGATCCCAAGGCGCGCGAGCGGGCCATCCGGGCGCTCGCCCTCGACCTCCTCCGTGGCCTGCTGCCCGCGGGCACGGTGAGCAACCTCGGGGTGTACGCCTC
>JBEKAP010000233.1:0-3279 GCA_050015875.1 Candidatus Dormibacteria bacterium
CGCGCTCGCGCTCTGGGGCATCGGCACCAGCGCGGTGTCCGTCTTCTACTACCTGCGGGTGACGCTGATCATGTTCCAGCGTCCCAGGGAGGACGCCCCGGCGTACGAGTGGACGCGGAGTGGCATCTCCGGGAGCGTGGTGCTCCTGGTGGCCGCCGGCGGCACCCTGCTGCTCGGGGTCCTGCCGGGCCTGGTGCTCACCGTCGCTACCATGGCCCAGACGGGGACGCTGCCGGGGACGTAGCCCGCGCTGTGGGCTTCGGGCGGCGGTGGGGGAGGATGCCACGGCGAAGGGGTGTCCGCCGCCGGGAATCCGCTGATGCGCCTGCGGCTCTGAGAGCCGCCTGGTCAGGCCAACGCGGGCGGAGAGCCACCTCCACTGCTCTCTTGCGCCGCCGCCACCTCGTCGGCGCGATGGCCCACGACGTCCTCCTGGCCGCTCGCCGTCAGCTCGACGTCGGCGGCTTCCGGTGGCTCCACCAGGTCGGCGGTGGGCAGAGCGGCACCACCGGACCGGAGCGGTAGCTCGACCCAGAAGCTGGAACCCCTGCCCACCCGGCTGTGTACCCCGATTCGGCCGCCCATCGCCTCGGTCAGTGACTTGGAGAGGGCGAGCCCCAGGCCGGTGCCCTCGACCCCGGAGGTGGCTGCCGAGAGGCGCTCGAAGGGCGCGAACAGCCGCTCCATCTCCTCCCGCCGCAGCCCCGGCCCGCTGTCCCGGACGACGATCCGGCAGCTTCCGCCACGGGTCGCCGCGCTGATCTCCACCCAGCCTCCGCGCCGGTTGTACTTGATGGCGTTGGAGACGAAGTTGAGCAGCACCTGCTTGAGCCGCTGGTGGTCGGCGTCGACGATCAGCTCCTCCGGGATGCCCGTGACCCGGACGCTGGCCTGGAGCTCGGCGGCCATCGGGCGGGTCAGATCGAGCACCTCGCCGACCAGACGCCGCACCGCGACAGGCTCCGGGGTGAGCGAGAGCCGGCCCTCCTCGATCCGCGAGATGTCGAGGATGTCGTTGACGAGCGCCAGGAGATGGTCGCCCGCCTTGAGGATGGTGCGGACGTGGTGCTCCTGCTGGGGGTCCAGGTTCTCGGTGAGGAGGAGGTCGGCAAAGCCGATCATGGCCGTGAGCGGGGTGCGCAGCTCGTGGCTGAGACGGGAGAGGAACTCGCTCTTGGCCTGGTTGGCGGCCTGGGCCAGGTCGCGGGCGTTGCGCAGCTCGGCCTCGGTCTCCACCGACAGCTCGGCCACGCGCACCCGGTCGAGGGCGATGGAGAGCGACGCGGTGTAGCCGGCGAGCCAGTCCGCCTCCTCGGCGTCGAAGGTGGGGGAGAGGGAGCCGGCCAGGACCACCAGCACGCCCTCGCCGGCATTCATCGGAAGGGCGTGCACGATCGCCGTGTGGGCGCCGCTCCGCAGCCGCACCAGGGTGGCCGGGGCCGGGAGGGGCAGCAGCGCCAGGAGGTCGCGGGCCTCGGAGTCGAAGATGCCCTGCGAGGCGAGCAGCTCGCCGCCCGCGTCGGCGATCAGCCCGGCGCCGCCTCCGACCAGCCGGATCGCCCAGTCGAGGCCGCGAGCGGCCAGGTCGGCGCGGTCGGGGCTGTACAGGAGGAGGTCGTGGATGGCGTGCCGGAGCCGGTCCTCCTCGGGCCGGCGCCAGATCCGGCGCAGCCAGCCGGGCGGCGCGAATCCCGCATAGAGTGGCGGCACGCAGACCAGGGCGAATGCCTGCAGGGCGATGGCCAGGCGGTCGCCGCCGATCGTGAAGGACACCAGGATCAGGGCTGCCACGATCATGATCCCGCCGTACCCGGCGGCGATCGAGCGCATCCGGGCGCGCTGCACCGCGGGCAGGTCGACCGAGAGGCGGGCCAACCGGTACGCGGGCTCGGCCACGGCGAGGCACCAGACCACGAGGAGGAGGTCGAGGGCCAGCTTCTGCTCGGGGGTGGCTGCCACCCCGGGGCGGGCCGCCACCGGCAGCCCCACCACGAAGCTGAGCGCGGTGACGCCCGCCAGCGCCAGGCCGGCCAGCAGCAGCACCCACCAGGGGACCGGCAGCACCGAGTGCCGGTAGAGGACGAGGGCGGCCGCCGAGACCATGGAGGTGACCACGAGCACGCTGGCCAGGGTCGCCGGGTGGCCGACCGAGGGTTCGATCCCGGCCCCGAGCGCCACCAGCCCCAGACTGCCGAGCGCGATCGCGAGGTAGCCACGCCGTCCCTCGCGGCCCCGCCACCAGTCGCGGAGGGCGAGCACGCCGATGAGGATGAATGCCGCCGCATCGACGATCTGGAGGGTCCGGAGAGCGAGGTTGGTCACGGCCGCGCTCCCTGCTGGCAGGGTGCGCGGGGGGGGGCGACGACCTCACGGAGGCCCGGATCTGGGCTCACTCGCTGCAATCCTCCCGCTTTCGGGGTCAGGTGGCGAGGGGAAGAGGCCCCGGAGCGGCGATCCAGGTCCCGGAACCGCCGAGTGCCCGTGCCAGCGGGTGCTCCCCGCGTCCGTCGCCGAGGACGACGGAAGGCACCCCGCCCTCCAGGGCCCGGCGGGCGGCCAGCAGCTTGACCCGGGCCCGGCCCCGCGCCAGATGGAGGTGGGCCTCGATCTGGTCCCGGCCGAGGTGGGAGATGAGGCTCGCCTCGTCGGCGGGGTCGCGGAGCAGCCCCGGGACGTTCATCAGGATCAGAAGGCGCTCGGCACCGAGCGCGATGGCCACCTCGGCGGCGAGACGGTCACCGTCGACGTTGATCGCGTCGCCCTGGTCGGAGATGGCGGGGGGGGTCAGCACCGGGAGCCGTCCGGCGTCGAGCAGGAGGTGGAGAAGGGAGGCGTCCACCGCCTCGATGGTGCCGGCGTGGTTGTCGTGGAGGAGGCGCTGGCGGTCGCCGTCGACGATCCGGAGATCGGGCTTGCGCCGGCCGGTGGCGATGCCCCCGTCCATGGCCGCGAGCCCGACCGCGTCGGCCCCCGCACGGCGCAGCCCCTCGACCAGCCGCTTGTTGACCAGGCCGCAGTACGCCATCAGGAAGTGGTCCATGGTCTCCCGGTCCGTGTACCGGGTCACCTCCCCGCGGACCGAGGTGACCATCCGGGGGGGATGGCCCAGCCGTGTCGCCAGCCGGTCGAGCTGGAGGTGGGCACCGTGGACGACGACCAGCCGGCCCGGGAAGCGGGCCAGCTCGGCGAGGAGCGGCCCGGCCTCGGCAACCTCCAGGCTGCCGCCGATCTTGACGACGGTGGTCATAGCGGGTAGATCGCGCCGAGCTCCAGCCCCGC
>JBEKAP010000234.1:0-3271 GCA_050015875.1 Candidatus Dormibacteria bacterium
AGTCGAGCACGGTTCGCGCGAAGTGGGCGTGCTCGTCCAGGACCGGGGTGGGCGCGACCCGCTGGTCGCGACCCCGCGAGAAGTCGGGCACGGGCGGCTCACCGACCCGCAGCACGGCGGCCTTGCGGATCGCGTGGCTGACCTCGCCCCCGATGACGTAGAGGCCGACCTCGCCCTCCTGGTCGATGGCGCGGAGGTGCGGCTGGACCATGGCGGCGACGCCCGCCGCGGTGATGGCGTCGACGTGGCGGCGAGCCGCCGGCAGACCGGATCGCCGGTAGCTGGCAGACGAGCGGGCACCGGCCGAGACCACGGGTTTGACCACGAAAGGCTCCCAGGGAACGTCGCCGAGGCTCTCCCCGGGCCCGATCCAGAGCGTGGGGACGATCGCAACCCCGGCCCGTTCCAGGTCCCGGAGATAGCGCTTGTCACTGTTCCAGGCGAGGATGTCGACCGGGTTGGCGAGGGGGATCAGGGTCGACGTCTGCCGGCACCAGTCGAGGAAACGCCGGGGGTCGTCGACGTAATCCGAGGCGGTGCGGATGACGGCGCCGTCGAAGGAGCCCGCCTCGAGCTCCGCGGCCCAGTCCACGGGGATGCCGGCGACGCCCTGCCCCTCGAGCGCCGGCAGGAGGAGCTCGCCGTCCGCCCCCAGATCGGTCGCCCCGACCCAGGTGATCAGCGCCAGGCGAAGCATCTGCCGGCCCGAATGGGGCGGGGCCCTCGGGGCCTCGTATGCTGCCGCGTCTCAGAGCAGATCGGTACGTCCCTCCGCGCGCAGCCGATCGACCACCTCCTTGACCCGCTGGGTTTGGTCGAGCGGGATCACCAGCACGGCATCGCCGCTGTCGACCACGGCCAGCCCCTGGATGCCCACCACTGCCACCGGGCGGCCGCCACGTGCGATCACGAAGCTCTCGGCGGCGTCGATGGCGACGACCTCCCCCTCCAGGACGTTGCCGGCGGCGTCGCGGTCGCCGCCGTGGCGGCGGGTCTCGTGGAGATCGGCGAAGGTGCCGAGGTCAGACCAGGAGAAGGAGCCGCGGACGACGGTGAGACGGCGGGTCCGCTCGAAGATCAGGGTGTCGACGGCCACCGGGCCGATCTCCGCATAGAGGGAGCTGGCCAGGGCTTCCTCGCCCCGGCGTCGCGCCGCCGCCACCTCGGCGATCCGCGCCGCCAGCTCCGGGTCGGCGACCGCCATCTCCTCCTGGAAGGCACGCGCCGGCCAGGCGAAGAGCCCGCTGTTCCAGAGGTGGCGGCCTCCGGCGACGTAGCCTCGGGCCACCTCCAGGGAGGGCTTCTCGACGAAGGCGGCGGCGCGAAAGGCGGGGAGAGCGGCCGCCGCCTCACGCTGGGCGGGCTCGACCTGAGCGCCGGCGGGGGAAGCCCAGCGTTTCGGGGGCAACGGCGACCCCTCGATCGCCACATAGCCGAGCCCGGTCGACGGATAGGCGGGGCTGACCCCCACGGTCGCGAGGCCGTCGGTCACCCCCGCCCAGCCGGCGGCGGCCAGGACGGCGGCGCGATACGCATCCCCATCCTCGATGTGGTGATCGGCGTGCACCGACGAGATGAGCGCCTCCGGATCCTCCTGGGCCACCCATGCCGTGGCGAGCCCCAGGGCAGGCCCGGTGCCCTTCGCCTCCGGCTCTGCGATCACCGCTTCGGAGGGGAGGCTCAGATCGGCAAGCGCCCGGCGGCACGCGTCAGCCTGGGTTGCCGTGGTGACGACCCGGACCGAGTCGGCGAGGGGCAGCATCCGGTCCACGGTCGCCCGGAGCAGGGTGACCCCGGTGGCGTCCAGGGGCAGCAGGTGCTTGGGCACCCCGGCTCGCGAGAGCGGCCAGAGCCGGGTGCCGCTCCCGCCCGCCAGGACCAGGATGTGGTAACCCACGGCGCTGCGGCGATCAGCCCCGGAGGGCGCTCGGTGTGGTCGGCATCAGCGGGCCGGCTCCGGCGTCTTCAGGGGCTCGACCCCGGCCTCGGCGGCGAGCTCGGCGGCCAGACCCGTCTGCTCCCAGGGAAGGCTGAGGTCGCTCCGACCGAAGTGGCCGAAGGCGGCGACCTGCCGGTAGATCGGCCGGCGGAGTTGGAGCGCGCTGATGATCCCGACGGGGGACAGATCGAAGTACTCGTCGACCAGGGCCTCGATCTGGGACTGCGGTACACGCTCGGTCCCGAACGCCTCGATCATCACCGACACCGGCTTGGCAACTCCGATCGCGTAGGCGACCTGGATCTCGCACTTGGCGGCGAGGCCGGCGGCGACGATGTTCTTGGCCACCCAGCGGGCGGCGTAGGCGGCACTGCGGTCCACCTTGGTCGGATCCTTGCCGCTGAAGGCGCCACCACCGTGGCGGGCGTACCCGCCGTAGGTGTCGACGATGATCTTGCGGCCGGTGAGCCCGGCATCTCCCTGCGGCCCCCCGACCACGAACCGGCCGGTGGGGTTCACGTAGCGCTTGGTCTCCGCATCCAGCCATTCGGCGGGAATGATCGGATTGACCACCAGCTCCTGGACGTCGGCGAAGATCTGCTCGTTGCTGACCTCGTCGGAGTGCTGGACGCTGACCAGCACCGTGTCCACGCGACGAGGCCGGCCCTCGGCGTCGTATTCCATGGTCACCTGCGTCTTGCCGTCCGGGCGCGCCCAGCGCAGCGTCCCGTCCCGCCGGGAGGTGGACAGCTGCCGGGCGAGTCGGTGGGCCAGCTGGATCGGGGCCGGCATCAGCTCCGGGGTCTCGTCGCAGGCGAAGCCGACCATCATCCCCTGGTCGCCGGCCCCACCCGTGTTGACCCCCTGCGCGATGTCGGGGGACTGCTCGTCGATGGAGACCAGGACGCCGCAGGTCTCGAAGTCGAAGCCGAACTTGGCGCGGGTGTAGCCGATGTCGCGGATGGTCTGGCGGACGATGCCCGGGATGTCGACATACGCCTGGGTGCTGATCTCCCCGAAGACCAGGACGGTGCCCGTGCAGAGAGCGGTCTCGCAGGCGACCCGACCCAGCGGGTCCTTGGCCAGGACGCCGTCCAGCACCGCGTCGCTGATCTGGTCGGCCATCTTGTCGGGGTGGCCGTCGGTCACCGACTCCGAGGTGAAGAGCCGCTTCTGTGGCCCGTGGGTGTGGTGCGGGGTCATCGAGAGGGGCCCTCCAAATCTCACCGGCGGCCACCGGCCCGCCTGTCGCGACGCCGGCCCACTCCTGTCCGAGACGGGCTCGATCGTACCAGGCTCCGCCTCGAAACCGCGTCGTCACTAGCCGGACGC
>JBEKAP010000235.1:0-3233 GCA_050015875.1 Candidatus Dormibacteria bacterium
CCGCCGAGGAGGCGCTGGTCGGCCACCGGGCGGTGCTCGGCGGCATGGATCGCGGCCTGGAGCGTCTCCGCGCCCGCCTGGAGGGCGAGCCCGAGGGCCGGCTGGTGACGGTGCGCGACGAGGAGGTGCTGCGCCTCGACGACTACCTCGCGACCCGGATCATCGAGCTGGCCATCCACACCGACGACCTCTGTGTCAGCGTGGGACGCGAGACGCCCGAGCTGCCCGGGATCGATGTGGCCATCCGGGCCCTGGTCGACATCGCCGCCCATCGCCACGGCCGGCTGGCGGTGCTCCGCGCCCTCGCCCGGCGGGAGCGGGATCCGGATCAGGTCCTGCGCGTCCTCTGACCTGCGGGGTGCCGCCCGTCCGGGGGGTACCCACGGCTCCGCCTACCCCCGCATCCAGCTCCCGCGCACGGGGAGGTGGCAGGCCCCGCCGCCCTGCTTCTCGAAGTACTGCTGGTGGTACTCCTCCGCCTCCCAGAAGCGGGGGGCGTCGGTGATCTCGGTGACGATCGGGCGGCGGGAGCGGTTCTGCTCGGCGAGCCGCCCCAGGACGCGCTCGGCGGTGGCCCGCTGGCCCGCATCGCGGACGTAGACGGCGGAGCGGTACTGGTCGCCGACGTCCGGGCCCTGGCGGTTGAGCTGGGTGGGGTCGTGGATGTCGAAGAGGAAGGCGGTGACCAGGTCCTCGTAGCTGGTGAGGGCCGGGTCGTAGACCACCTCGACCGCCTCGGCGTGCCCGGTGGTGTGCGAGCAGACCTCCCGATAGGTGGGGTGCTCGGTGTGGCCGCCGGTGTAGCCGACCCGGGTGTCGACCACTCCCGGAAGGTGGCGGAAGGCGTCCTCGACGCCCCAGAAGCAGCCGCCCGCGAAGACGGCCGTCTCCCGGGTCGCCACCCCGGCCCGCTCGGCCCGTGGGACCAAAGGGGCACCTGTGTCAGGGCTTGGGGAGGTGGGGTCCATTGGCCGATTGTCCTACAGCGGACCCGCTCGCCGGGAAACGGCGGTCGCGGGGGCGGTCGGCCCCCGCGCCGGTGCTACCCTCGGTCCGCCCTTGCTCCATCTATGACCAGAGGACCGATCATGCCCGTGACCAAGAAGCCCGGAGCCCCCAGGAAGACCACGACGGCGGCGCCGGCCGGCCGGACCGCTTCGACCCGTGGCGCACGCGCGTCGACCAAAGCGGCTCCCGCTCGGCGTCGCGCGACCAAGTGGGTCTACCTCTTCGAGGAGGGCAACGCCCAGATGCGCGACCTTCTCGGCGGCAAGGGCGCGGGTGTGGCCGAGATGACCCGCGCCGGGCTGCCCGTGCCGCCCGGCTTCACCATCACCACCCAGGCCTGCAACGCCTACTACGAGCGTGGTGAGCAGTTCCCCGATGGCATGTGGGAGCAGGTCCTCGCCGCCCTCAAGACGCTGGAGCGCCAGACCCGCAAGGGATTCGGCGACCCGGACAACCCCCTGCTCGTCTCGGTGCGGAGCGGTGCCAAGTTCTCGATGCCGGGAATGATGGATACCGTCCTCAACCTCGGCCTCAACGAGACCACCCTCAAGGGGCTCACCCGCCTCACCGGTGACGAGCGGTTCGCCCTCGACACCCACCGCCGTTTCATCCAGCTCTTCAGCAAGATCGTGCTCGGGATCTCGGGCGATCTCTTCGAGCACGCGCTGGGTGCGGTCAAGACCAAGCACGGCGCCGCCAGCGACGCCGAGCTGAGCGTCGCGGCCCTCAAGGAGGTGATCGCGGACTACCGCGAGATCGTCCGCAAGGAGAGCAAGGGCCAGGAGTTCCCCGATGAGCCGCTGGACCAGTTGCGGGCCGCCATCGGCGCCGTCTTCAGCTCCTGGAACGGCAAGCGCGCGGTGGACTACCGCAACTACAACAAGATCGCGCACGACCTCGGCACCGCGGTCAACGTCCAGTCGATGGTCTTCGGCAACATGGGCGACGACTCCGGCACCGGCGTGGCCTTCACCCGCGACCCGGCGACCGGCGAGAAGGTGCTCTTCGGTGAGTACCTCACCAACGCCCAGGGCGAGGATGTCGTCGCCGGCATCCGCACCCCCAAGCCGATCGCCGCCATGGCCGACGAGCTGCCGGTGGTGTACCGGCAGTTCGAGCGCATCGCCAAGCGGCTGGAGAAGCACTACCGCGACGTGCAGGACATGGAGTTCACCATCGAGCGCGGCAAGCTGTACATGCTCCAGACCCGCGCCGGCAAGCGCACCGCCGAGGCGGCCGTGAAGATCGCCGTCGAGATGGTCCGTGAGCGCCTCATCTCGCGTGAGGAGGCGATCCTTCGCGTGGAGCCCGCCCAGGTCGACCAGCTGCTCCACACCCGCATCGACCCGAGTGCCAAGGTCGAGGTGCTCGCCACCGGTCTGGCGGCGTCCCCGGGTGCCGCCTACGGCAAGGCCGTCTTCGACGCCGACCGCGCCGAGGAGATGGCCAAGGCCGGCGAGAAGGTCATCATGGTCCGGATCGAGACCAACCCCGACGACGTCCACGGCATGATCGCCGCAGAGGGCGTCCTCACCTCGCGCGGCGGTCGCACCTCCCACGCCGCCGTGGTCGCCCGGGGCATGGGCAAGCCCTGCGTCGCCGGCGCCGAGACGGTGCTCGTCGACCTCGAGGGTCGGCGCTTCACAGCCGGTGGGAAGACGGTGTACGAGGGTGAGGAGTTCACCATCGACGGCTCCACCGGGCGGGTCATCGCCGGCAAGGTGCCCACCATCCAGCCGGAGCTGAGCGGGGAGCTCGAGCAGATCCTGACCTGGGCCGACGGGGTCCGCCGCCTCCAGGTCTGGGCCAACGGTGACTACCCCCGCGACGCCGAGCTGGCCCGCCGTTTCGGCGCCCAGGGCATCGGCCTCTGCCGGACCGAGCACATGTTCATGGAGCAGTCGCGGCTGCCGATCGTCCAGGCGATGATCCTCGCCAGCTCGACCGAGGAGCGCAAGCGCCAGCTCGACAAGCTCCTTCCCTTCCAGCGCGGTGACTTCTACGGGATCCTCAAGGCGATGGCCGGGCTCCCGGTCGTCATCCGGCTCATCGACCCACCGCTCCACGAGTTCCTGCCGTCCTTCGAGGACCTGCTCGTCGAGGTGACCCAGGCCGAGACCAGGGGAGACCCCGAGGGCAGCTTCGCGGACAAGCGGACCATGCTCGCCGCGGTGCGCTCACTCCGCGAGCAGAACCCGATGCTGGGCCTGCGGGGCTGCCGGCTC
>JBEKAP010000236.1:0-3221 GCA_050015875.1 Candidatus Dormibacteria bacterium
CCTGGCCGGAATGCCCAACCGATGGACCCGGGTACCCGCCGGACCGCCGCCCGCCCCGCCCCGCTGGGCGGCGGCGCTGCTCCCGCTCGCCGACCTCTTCATGTGGGCGATGGTCTCGCGGCCGCAGAGCGGGAGCCTGCGGGCGACCTGGGTGACCCCGGCCACCTTCTTCCTCTCGGGTTTGGCGGCTGCGGCTGCCGCCATCCTGCTCGCCGTCTGCGCGGCCGCCTCCGCACGTGGTGGCGGGTGGGCACCGCTCGCCGGCATCGCGGTCTGTGCCGCCCTGGCCGCCGGCTCGGCCGCGGTCGGTCTGGTGGGTCTCGCTCAGCGCCGCCACCGCTGACCACGCCGGCACCCATGGCCAACCGCCTCGCGACCCAGTCCAGCCCCTACCTCCGCCAGCACGCCGGCAATCCGGTCGACTGGTATCCCTGGGGCGAGGAGGCGATGACGGCGGCCCGGGATGGCGATCGCCCCATCCTCCTCTCGGTCGGCTACAGCGCCTGCCATTGGTGCCATGTGATGGCCCACGAGTGCTTCGAGGCTCCGGCCATCGCCGCGCTCATGAACGAGCTCTTCGTCAACGTCAAGGTCGACCGCGAGGAACGCCCCGACCTCGATGCCGTCTACATGGAGGCGGTCCAGGCGATGACCGGCCAGGGGGGCTGGCCGATGACGGTCTTTCTCACCCCGGACGGCGCGCCCTACTTCGGCGGTACCTACTTCCCACCCGTGCCCCGGGGCGGCCTGCCCGCCTTCCCAGCCGTCCTGCGCGCCGCCCACGGCGCCTATCGCCAGGACCGCCAGGGCGTCCTGCGGATCGGGGATGAGATCCGGCGGGCGCTGGCGCCGGCGCCGCTCCCGGTAGGGGACGAGCCATCCGCCGACGTGGTGACCCGGGCGGTGGCACGGCTCGTGGAGCAGAGCGACACGCGGCATGGCGGCTTCGGTGGTGCTCCCAAGTTTCCCCATCCCGCTGCCCTCGAGCTGCTCCTTCGCCGCGGGTTCGGCGGCGCGGACCCCGATGCTGCCGTCACCGCCCGGACCACCCTCGACGGGATGCTGCGGGGCGGCATCTTCGACCAGCTGGGTGGCGGCTTCCACCGCTACAGCGTCGACGCGGGGTGGGCCGTCCCCCACTTCGAGAAGATGCTCTACGACAACGCCCAGCTGGCAGTGGTCTACCTCCACGCCCATCAGCTGACCGGCGATTCCCGGTACCGCCGCGCGGTGGAGCTGACCCTCGACTACCTGATCCGCGAGATGCGCCTCCCGGAGGGGGGCTTCGCCTCCTCGCAGGATGCTGATTCGGAGGGGGTCGAGGGGAGGTGCTTCGTCTGGACCCCCGAGCAGATCCGCGTGGCCCTCGCCGACCCGGAGGAGGGGGCCCTTGCCTGCCGCGTCTTCGGCGTGTCGGAGCGCGGCAACTTCGAGGGCGGCAGCAGCGTACCCTCACTCGCGCTTGCACCGGAGGAGCTCGCCGCCGAGCTGGGCATCGCCGGCGACGATGCGGCTCTGAGGCTGGACCTGATCCGCCGTCGCCTGCTCAGCTCCCGATCCCAGCGCATCGCACCCGGGCGAGACAGCAAGGTGGTCACCGCGTGGAACGGCCTGGCCCTGCGCGCCCTTGCCGAGGCCGGGAGCGTCCTGGCCCGGCAAGATTATGTCGAGATTGCCAGAAACTGCGCGGACTTCCTGCTCGAGGAGGTGGTGGTCGAAGGGCGACTGCGGCGCAGCTGGATGGCCGGCACGGCCGGCGTCAACGCCTTCCTGGAGGACGTGACCTTCCTGGGCGACGGCCTCCTGGCCGTCTACGAGGCGACCGGGGAGGCGCGCCACTACGAGCGCGCGGCCGGGTTCGCCGAGGAGATCGAGGCGCGCTTCCGCGGCCCCGACGGCGGCTGCGTCGACACCGCCGCGGACGCCGAACCGCTGCTCATCCGCCCTCGCGGCCTGGAGGACAATCCCCTGCCCGCCGGCCGGTCGATGGCGGCGCAGCTCTTCCTGCGGCTCGCCGGCCTGACCGGAGAGGAGCGCTGGCGGGATCGCGCCCGGGAGATCGTCCGGCCGCTCGTCCCCGCCATCGCCCGGGCCCCGCTCGCCCTCGGCAGCCTGGCCTGCGTCCTCGATCAGCTGGTCGCGCCCTCACGCGAGGTGGCCATCGTGGGACCCACCGGCGACGACGCCACCCGGGCGCTGCTCCGGGAGGTCTGGGGGCGCCGCGACCCGTATCGGGCCCTGGCCTGGGGCGCCGGCGGCTCGGTGCCGCTGCTGGCCGGCCGGTCACTCGTCGATGGGCGCCCCGCGGCTCACGTCTGCGAGGGGTTCGTCTGCCGGTTGCCGACCACGGACCCCGGGGAGCTCGCCGCCCAGCTCGCGGCGGTGGCCGGAGCAGCCGGCTGACGGTCAGGACCCTTTCGGACCCGACCCACCGTCGCCGGTCGTGGATACCGGACGCACCGCACCGTCTCCCGCCTGGGCTGACCGGCTCGCTGTGCCGCTCAGCTCGATCTCGAGCTCGGCCGAGACGACCTGCTGGCCCCGAGGTGCCGCCCGCCTCCAGCGCAGGCGCGGCACGAGGGTGAGGGCCTTGGTGATCTCCGCACTCGACACCTTCGACGTCCCGGCGATCCGATCCTGGAAGCGGATGGGGACCTCTGTGACCGGGACGCCGGCCTTGACGCAGCGGTACAGCAGCTCGATCAGGAAGGCATAACCGTCGGCGACGATGAGGTCGAGGTCGATGCGCTGGATGACCCGGCGCGGGTAGCAGCGATACCCGGATGTGCAGTCGTGGACGCGGATGCCGAGAAGCGTCCGGCAGTACAGGTTGGCCGAGTGGGAGAGGAGCTTGCGGCGCGCGTTCCAGCCAACGATCGAACCTCCGCTCACGTAGCGCGAGCCGATCACGACGCCGCCCGATCGCCGGGCCGCGGCCAGGATCGGACCCAGATGGCGGGGTTGATGCGAGCCGTCGGCATCCATGGTGACGAGCAGGGCGTAGCCGAGCTCCGCGCCGCGCCTCAGTCCGGCGATGTGGGCGGTCCCCAGTCCCAGCTTCCCGGCCCGGTGCACGACAAGCACCCCCGGGTCTCCGGCGGCGAGACGATCGGCCAGCTCCCCGGTCCCGTCCGGAGAGTTGTCGTCGACCACCAGCACGTCACAGTCCTCGTCGCGGATCGCCTGCACGAGGGCCTCCAAGTTGGGCCTCTCGTTGAAGG
>JBEKAP010000237.1:0-3218 GCA_050015875.1 Candidatus Dormibacteria bacterium
GCCATGGGCGAGTTCATGGAGTCGGGAGGCGGGGTGCGCTGTCTCTCTCTGCCGGTGCCATCCACTTAAGGGCGCCCAGCACCCAATTTATGGGGAATCCTTGTCGCCGGGGCGCCCCGCACGCGCGAGAGCGACCTCTGGCTGCCGGTGGCGACCAACCCCTTGACCGAGTCCGGGACGCCGCCGGGTACCAGCGGATTTGGATGCCCGGCGGCTCGTCCCTCGACGTTGGTCAGCTAGCTAGAGCTGACCGGCCCTTGAACCGCGGGTCCGAGGGCACACGACCATCGCGACGTCCGCTCCCACGCGGGCCGATCGGACGCCCCGAAATACTCTACTCAATCAGTTGACAAAGCGCCGCCCTCGTCTGCTATAGTCCGCGCTCACATGCGAACTGAGCGTCCTTCCGCCCACCTCTCCTACTCGCGCTGGCGCGAGATGGACTTCGTTCGCCTCGTCGCCTGCGCCTGTATCTAGCCGCCCCGCGGCAGCCTGACCAGTAGCGCAGCGCACTCTCGCCGGCGCGTCACAGACGCGTGAGCGAGCGCATGCGTGCGCTCGTGTGGCCGCGGGCTCACCGCCAGAGCTGTGCGCCGACTCGCGGCACGACGCTCTGAACGCTCAGCGAGTCGACGCCCAGACATTCATCACGAGGAGACCGACCATGACCCGAGGCAGCGCCGAAGCCCCACCTCCACCAGCGATCGCTGTGGAGCCCGGGGAGCGCGAGTTCGCCGACATCGACCGCAGTGACACCCGCCGGCTGCATCAGCTCGGCTACGCCCAGCTCCTGCGGCGGCGCATGTCGGGGTTCTCGAACTTCGCGGTCTCCTTCTCGATCATCTCGGTCCTCACCGCCTTCACCATCTACGGCTACGGGCTGGGCACCGGCGGCCCCGTCGACCTGACCTGGGGCTACCTGCTGGTGGGTCTGTTCGTGATCGTCGTCGGCCTGGGCATGGCCGAGATCTGCTCCGCCTATCCCACCTCCGGCGGCCTCTACTACTGGTCGGGGCGGCTGGGAGGCCGCCGCGGACCGGTGTGGAGCTGGTTCACCGGCTGGTTCAATGTGCTCGGCCAGATCGCGGTGACCGCAGGCATCGACTTCGGCTTCGCCACCTTCTT
Organism: Candidatus Dormibacteria bacterium; assembly: GCA_050015875.1. Taxonomy (GTDB): domain Bacteria; phylum Chloroflexota; class Dormibacteria; order Aeolococcales; family Aeolococcaceae; genus Changshengia. The sequence continues at coordinate 1,126 of JBEKAP010000237.1, forward strand.
CCTGGCCTTCCTGAGCCTCGTCGCCGGGGTGCAGATCACCGCCGAAACCCAGCTGATCATCTACGGGGCGGCGCTCCTGGTCCACGCCCTGCTCAACACCTTCGGAGTGAGGATCGTCGCCATCCTCGCCGACGTCAGCGCCTGGTGGCACGTCGCCGGCGTGGTCCTGATCACCGCGGTGCTCTGGATCGCGCCGGCCCACCACGCCAGCTTCCAGTACGTCTTCCTGACGTTCAAGAACGACACCGGGTTCCGGTCGGGCATCTACGTCTTCTTCCTCGGGCTGCTCTTTGCCCAGTACAACTTCACCGGCTATGACGCCTCGGCGCACATGACCGAGGAGACCCACGATGCCGCCAACGCCGGGCCCCGGGGGATCGTCTCGTCGATCGTCATCTCGCTGGTGGCCGGCCTCATCCTCTTCATCACAGTCACCTTCGCGACCACCGACTACACGGGAGCGCTCACCTCGTCCACCGGCGTCCCGCCGCTGCAGATCTTCATCGATGCCCTCGGCACCCGCGGCGGCGAGCTGCTCTTCATCGTCGCCTTCGTGGCCGCCTTCTTCTGCGGGATGTGCTCGGTGACCGCCAACTCGCGGATGATCTTCGCCTTCTCGCGCGATGGAGCCCTGCCCGGCTCCCGCTGGTGGAGTCGCGTCAACCACCGGACCGGGACGCCCACCAACGCGGTCTGGCTGGCGGCGGTCGGAGCCTTCCTCCTCGGCGTCCCCTACCTCTGGAACGCGACCGCCTTCTTCGCCATCACCTCGCTCGCCACCATCGGCCTCTACATCGCCTACGGCCTGCCCATCCTGCTGCGCCGCATCCATCCCGAGAACTTCGAGCGCGGGCCCTGGCACCTGGGCCGGTGGAGCGCCCCGGTGGGGTGGGTCGCCGTCATCTGGATCGCCTTCATCACCGTGCTCTTCTGCCTGCCGGAAACGACGCCGATCACCCTGGCGACCTTCAACTACGCGCCGATCGCGGTCGGTGGGGTGCTGGTCTTCTCGGGCGGATGGTGGGTGCTGTCGGCGCGGAAGTGGTTCAAGGGTCCGCACCGGCAGGGTGACGAGACGGCGCTGGAGGCGCTCGAGGAAGAGATCGCAGCCTGAGAGGAGAGGGGAAGAGATTGCTGCCTGAGAGGAGGCGACCAGAATGACGACGTCGCAGGTGCTGGGACCGACCGCGCACACCAGGGCGGAGCTGGTGGCGCTGGACCACGCCCATCTGCTGCATCCGCAGCACCACCCGGCAGACCACCTCAACCCCCAGCTCTGGGTGTCCGGCAAGGGGGCCACGCTCACCGACATCGAGGGGCAGACCTACATCGACGGCCTGAGCGGCATGTGGAACGTCAACCTCGGCCACGGCCGGCGCGAGCTGGTCGAGGCGGCCACGGCGCAGCTCTCGACGCTCGCCTTCGCCACCGGCTACGCGGGCTCTGCCACGGTGCCCGCGATCGAGCTGGCCGAACGGCTCCGCGAGGTGGTGTACCCATCCATCGAGGCCTTCTACTTCACCAGCGGGGGTGGTGACGCCACCGACACCTCGATCAGGACCGCCCGCTACTTCTTCCGGGCGACCGGGCGTCCGGAGAAGACCAAGGTGATCGCGCTCAGGCTCTCGTACCACGGCTCCACCGTCGCCGCCTCCAGCGCCACCGGGGTGGACGAGTTCTCCTCGGTGTTCGGTCCCCGGCTCCCCGGCTTCCTCCACATTCCGTCTCCTCATCCGTACCGGTTCGAGGGGCCGGCCGGCGTTCCCCCGGGCGAGGCCGCCGCGAACCTGCTCGAGCAGGCCATCCACGAAGAGGGCGCGGAGACCGTGGCCGCCTTCATCGCCGAGCCGGTGCAGGGAGGGGGCGGAGGGGTGATCGTCCCGCCGGAGGGCTACTTCCAACGGATCCGGGAGATCTGCGATCGCCACGACGTGCTCTTCATCAGCGACGACGTCATCACCGGCTTCGGACGCACCGGGCGCTGGTTCGGGCTGGAGCACTGGGGGGTGGAGCCTGACATCGTCCAGTTCGCCAAGGGGGTCACCAGCGGCTACGTCCCCCTCGGCGGCGTCGGTGTCTCCGCCCGGATCAAG
>JBEKAP010000238.1:0-3215 GCA_050015875.1 Candidatus Dormibacteria bacterium
CCCGGGGCCACCATCGGCCGGGCCTTCTGCATCGATCATGGCACGGGCATCGTCATCGGCGAGACCGCGGTCATCGGTGACGAGGTCAAGCTCTACCAGGGCGTGACCCTGGGAGCGCTGAGCGTCAGCAAGTCCGCCGCCGGCTCCAAGCGCCACCCCACCATCGAGGACCGAGTCGTCCTCTACGCCAATGCCACCGTGCTCGGCGGCGACATCGTGGTCGGGCACGACAGCGTGATCGGGGGCAACGTCTGGCTCACCACCAGCGTGCCGCCTCGATCCTTCGTCTACCACACCAGCCAGATCCGGGTGCGGAGCGTGCTGGACGCTCTCGGCAACTCGGATTACTCGATCTGAATAAAGGAATCTGCCCCATGCCGTACGACAGTATTCTCGAGACCATCGGCAAGACCCCGCATGTCCGGATCAACCGGCTCTTCGACCCCCGGGTCACGGTCTGGGCCAAGCAGGAGAGGGTCAACCCCGGCGGCAGCATCAAGGACCGGATCGCGCTCGGGATGATCGAGGACGCCGAGAAGGCGGGCATCATCGGCCCCGGCTCCGTGCTCATCGAGCCCACCTCCGGGAACACCGGCATCGGGCTCGCCCTGGTCGCCGCGGTCAAGGGATACCGGCTGATCCTGTGCATGCCCGAGTCGTTCTCGATCGAGCGCCGCCGCCTGATGAAGGCGTACGGCGCCGAGCTCGAGCTGACGCCCCGGGAGCTGGGGATGAAGGGCGCCATCGCCCGCGCCAACGAGCTGCAGAAGGAGACCCCGAAGTCCTGGATCCCGATGCAGTTCGACAACCCGTCCAACGTCGAGGCGCACAGGCGCACCACCGCCGAGGAGATCGCCGCCGACTTCCCCGACGGTCTCGACGTCATCATCACCGGCGTCGGAACCGGGGGCCACATCACCGCCATCGCCGAGGTGCTCAAGAAGCGGTGGCCGCAGCTCAAGGTCTACGCGGTCGAGCCGACCCTCTCCCCGGTCCTCTCCGGGGGGACCCACTCGCCGCACACCATCCAGGGCATCGGCGCGGGATTCATCCCCGGGGTGATGAGGGTGGACCTTCTGGACGGCGTGATCCAGGTCGACCCCAAGGACGCCGCCGAGTACGCCCGGCGCGCCGCCCGTGAGGAGGGCATCCTGATCGGCGTCTCGTCCGGGGCGTCGCTGGCCGCCGTGGCCCAGAAGCTCCCCGAGCTGAAGGACGGGGCCAGGGTGCTCACCGTCACCTACGACACCGGCGAGCGGTACCTCTCGGTCGAGGGCCTCTTCCCGGCCTGACCCGCATCTGAGTGGGCCGGCCCCCGGCGTGGGGCCGGCCCACCCCCGACGGCGCCCAGCTCCCGGCGGAGACCAGGGTGGCGACGTCAGTGCGCGACGAGGAGCCGGTTTGGGGCAGCCGCAGCGCCAAACGCGCGGAACATCCCACTCCGGTTTGCCCCAGCACCTGCGCACCCCTTCGGGACACTTCTGTCCTCAAGTGCCGTGAGAGCGCGGGTGGTCCACCGTCAGGACGCACCGAGGACGTCGCCCGGCCCGCTGGATCACTCCAACCGACGGGCCGCGGTGCCGCGCCCCGGCCGACCCCCGAGGACCGCGCTCGGGGCGATCCCGCTCAGTGGAAGACCGGGATGCGGTCGATCGTGATGAGCGTCGGGTTGCCCGGGTCGCGACGGAGTGGCTGCTGGCTCCCGATGGTCGCCAGCTCGACCCGCCGCTGCGCGGTGCTGAAGCCCATGCGGAGCGTCGCCTGGTACGCGGGGCCCTGCGGGGGGGTGACCAGGAAGGTCATCCAGGCGACCGACATCTGCGGATTGCCCATGGTCCGGGTGCGCAGCGGGAGGTCGCTCACCGCCGTCACCTCGCCGCGGACCCGCTCCCCGGAGGCGAGCAGCCAGGAGTCGGTCTGCGGGTCGATGATCGGGGCGTACTGGACGGCGTACTGGTCGAGCAGCGCCGCGAGACCCGGGGACAGAGAGCCCCCGAAGTCCGGGGACTGGAAACCCTGCGCCGCCAGCCACGGCGCGAACGCCATGTCGTTGACGCCTCCCGGGCCGGAGTCCCACTGTCCGGGCCCGCCCACCGTCGGCGTGGCGGAGGTGGTGCCGCCGACCAGCGCGTGGGTCAGGGTCACCGAGGCGAGGGACCCGGACGAGTGCAGCGTGGCGGGGAACTCGGCGCCCACCGCGGGCGGGGAGGCGTTGGGCGGAAGGACCGCGGTCAGCTGCCGGAGTTGCCCGCGTCCCGGCGCCAGCACCACCCCCGAGATCAGCACCTCGCCGGCCTTCCTGGCTCGCGAGGGTTGGGTCACGGCTCCCACGACGAAGGCGGCAGACGGCTGGGTCCCGCCGCCTCCCTTACCAAACAGGGGCATCGGTCAGCTCCTCAGGTGAAGACCGGTGGCGCGTCGATGGTGACCAGCATCCGGTTGGCCGGGTCCCGGCGCAGCGGGAGCCGGACACCGACCGTGGCGAGCTCCGCGAAGCGCTGCCGTGAGCTGAATCCCATGCGGATCGTGACCTGGTATGGCGAGCCGAACGCCGGTGTCACCGTCAGGGTCAGCCAGGTCATGCACGCCTCCGCGGAGGGGAGGAGCTGGGCGGGGAATGGCAGCACCCGCACGGCGGTGACCTCACCCTCGGCGGGCTCGCCGCTCTGGGTGAGCGTGAGGTCGAGCCCCGGCGGGATAACTGAGACGTACCGGCCGGCGGCCTGGTCCAGGCAGTCGGCGAGCCCGGGGCGGCCCACCAGGGTGGGACCGAAGTCGGAGGAGAGGAACCCCTGGGCGGCGAGCCAGTCGGCGAGTGTCCGATTGTGGCTGCCGCCGGGCCCGGGATCCCAACCGCCCGGCCCCTGGGAGGGCTGGATCGGTGCCGGGGTGACACCCACCGGCAGGGTGAGGGTGACCATGTCGAGGTTGGCGGAGTCGACGTTGGCCGGCAGCTCCATCCCCTCGCTCGGACCGGCGACGCCGGGGGGCACGACGACCATGAACTGCGGCAGGTTGGCCCCGCCCGGCCCGACCAGCAGTCCCGACATCAAGAGCTCATGGGAGCCGCCCGGCGTTGACGGCGGGCTCACCGCCCCGACCCGGAGCACAGCCGGGATACGGCTGCCGGTCGATGGCGTCCCCGCCCCCTTCTTGCCGAACGGTGCCATGGCCGATTCCCTCTTTCCTAAGTCTGTGTGCGCGCGCGACAGGAC
>JBEKAP010000239.1:0-3189 GCA_050015875.1 Candidatus Dormibacteria bacterium
CTGGAGGGCTTCCGCGGCCAGCCCCGGCTCAAGCCGCCCTTCCCCGCGGTCAAGGGCCTCTACGGCAAGCCGACCGTGGTCAACAACGTGGAGACGCTCTCCAACCTGCCCCACATCGTCCTCCGCGGCGGCGCCTGGTTCGCCTCCGTCGGGGCCGAGAAGAGCACCGGCACCCGGCTCTTCTGCTGCAGCGGCCACATCAACCGGCCCGGCACCTACGAGATGGAGCTGGGCACCCCGATCCGCGAGCTGCTCGACGACGAGTGCCGCGGGATCTGGAAGGGACACTCGCTGAAGGCCTTCCAGCCGGGCGGCGGCTCGATGCAGGTCCTCCTCCCCGAGCACCTCGATCTCCCGCTGGAGATGGACGCGGTGCAGAGGGCGGGCTCCGCGCTCGGGGCCGGGGCGATGGTCTTCATGGACGAGACCACCTGCATGGTGGACGTCTCGATGCGCCTCGTCGACTTCTACCAGCACGAGTCGTGCGGCAAGTGCGCCCCGTGCCGGGAGGGCACCTACTTCGAATCCGACCTGATGCACCGGCTGGAGGCGGGGGCGCTGACCCCGGCCGAGCTGACGACCCTCACCGACATCTGCGACAACATGAACGGCAAGTGCTTCTGCCCGCTGGGCGACACCGCGACCTGGTTCGTGATGTCGGCGTACCAGGCGTTCCGCGACGAGTTCGAGGCGCACTGCGGGGCCGGCGGGTGTCCGGTGAAGGGGCGAAACGCAGCAGAGGTGGGCGTCTAGATGGCTGACGAGAAGTCGCCGACCGAGACCGCCGAGACGCCCGACGACGGCCGGGTCGCTGTGACCATCGACGGCCGCGCGCTCCGGGTGCCGCGCGGCACCCTGGTGCTCGACGCCGCCACCGAGGCCGGCGTCCACATCCCCATCTACTGCGCCCATCCCAAGATGGACCCGGTGGCGGTGTGCCGGATGTGCCTGGTGCAGGTCGAGAAGATGCCCAAGCTCCAGCCCGCCTGCGCGACCGTGGTCGCCGACGGCATGGTGGTCGCCACCCAGTCGGACGCGGTCGTCAAGGAGCGGGAGGGAGTGCTCGAATTCCTCCTCCTCAACCATCCCCTCGACTGTCCGGTCTGCGACCGCGGCGGGGAGTGCGACCTGCAGGACTTCACCGTCCGCTACGGCCCGTCGACGTCGCGCTTCCCGATCACCGAGAAGGTCCACTTCAACAAGGCGCTGCCGCTCTCCGACCGGATCGAGCTGGACCAGGAGCGCTGCATCCTCTGCTGGCGCTGCACCCGCTTCTACGAGGAGATCACCGGCGAGAAGGAGCTGGTGCTCCAGCAGCGGGGCGTCAACACCATGGTCGCGACCTTCGACGGGCAGCCGCTCCAGTCCGAGTTTCAGGGCAATCTTCCCGAGGTCTGTCCGGTGGGCGCTCTGACCCACGTCAAGTACCGCTTCACCGCCCGTCCCTGGGATCTCCAGCGGACCAGGTCGATCTGCCCCGGCTGCTCCTACGGCTGCAACGTCAACGTCGATTCCCGCGACTTCGAGGTCAAGCGCTTCGCCTCGCGGGACAATCCGCTCGTCGACGACATGTGGCTCTGCGACGAGGGCCGGTACTCCTTCCCCCGGTGGAACTCGACCGATCGGATCCGCCGGCCGCTGGTGAGGGGAAGCCGGAGGGAGCCGTCAGGCAGCGCGGCGACCACCGAGGCCGCCGTGGCCGCGGCCGCCGCGCAGCTCGGCGCTGTCAGGGAGAGGCTCGGTCCCGGTGCCATCGGGGTGATCGGCTCCGCGGAGAGCACCAATGAGGAGCTGTGGCTGCTGCAGCGCCTGGCCCGCGAGGTGCTGGGCACCCCGCACGTCGATCATCAGCTGGAGAGCTTCCCCGGCCTCGACCCGGCTGAGCACAGCCTGGGCATCGCCGAGATCGAGACGTGCAGAGCGGTGGTCGTGCTCGGGCCCGAGCCGGAGCGCTTCGCCCCGGTGCTGACCCTGCGCCTCTTCAAGGCGGAGACCAAGAAGGGAGTCGCCGTCCACCGTCTGGACGGGGGGGCGCGGCGCGCCGTGGCGGTGAAGGTCGCGGGTGGTGAGGGCCTGGTCGGGGTGATCGCCGACGAGAGTGGCCGCGCCACGGCGGCCGCGGTCGCCCGGGCGCTCGCCGCCACCGGGGCGACCGTCAAGCGGCTGACCATCACCCGCGGGGTCAACGGGCGGGGGGCCAAGGACCTCGGCCTCCTCCCCGGGCTGCTGCCCGGCTATCGCGCCGCCAAGCCCGCCGGGTGGAGCGGTCGCCAGATCCTGGTCGGCGCGACCGAGGGCAGCATCGCGGCCCTGGTGCTGGTCAACGGCGCCACGCTCGCCGCCGCCCCGGAGGATGCCGAGCTGCTGCGCCGGGCGCTGGCCCGGGCCGAGGTGGTGGTGGCTCTGGAGAGCGTGCCGAGCCCGGTCAGCGACAGCGCCACCGTGCTCCTCCCCGGGCACACCCTGATGGAGAAGCTCGGCACCGTCACCAACTGCGAGGGCCGGGTTCAGCGCATCCGCGCCGCCCTGCCGCCGGCCACGGCAACCCCGGCGGAGACCAGGGTGCTCAGCCTGCTGGCCGCGGCGCTGGGTGCCGAGGGATGGGCCGGCGACCCGGCCCGGGTGCAGCGCGAGATCGCGGCCGCGGTCCCCGCCTACGCAGCCGCGGGCAACGGCGGTCGGGCCTGCTTCGGGGAGACCGCAGGGTGATCGCCGACTTCTGGTCCGCCACCTTCGCCCCCGGCTGGTGGGTGGTGGTCGTGCTCAAGGCCGTGATCATCCTGGGCTTCCTGACCACCGCCGCCGCCTACCTCACCTACGCCGAGCGCAAGGTGGCGGCGCGCATCCAGCTGCGCATCGGGCCCAACCGTGTCGGCCCCTTCGGCCTCCTGCAGCCGGCCGCGGACGCGGTCAAGATGCTCTTCAAGGAGAACACGGCACCCGCCGGCCGGGACAAGCTGCTCTACCTGGTCGCCCCCAGCCTGGCCGGTGCCGCCGCACTGCTCGCCTTTGCCGTCATCCCGATGAGCGCCGTCCAGTGTCTGAATGGCGGGCCCCACATCGGGCAGGCCGCGCTCACATGTCCCTCCGGGTACGCCTTCCACTGGGACATCGCCAACCTCAACGTCGGCCTGCTCTACATCCTCGCGGTCACCTCGCTCGGGGTCTACTCGATCTTCCTCGGGGGTT
>JBEKAP010000240.1:0-5661 GCA_050015875.1 Candidatus Dormibacteria bacterium
GTGACCGCATCCAATCGGCGCCGAACCTCCGACGTGTTCACGCCGAGAGCGCCCAGCAGCACCGCCGCAGGATCTGGTGGTTGGAGAGTGAGGATCTGGGCCAGCACCTGCTGGGCCGTGACCTGGAGCCTCCGACGGTTGGGCTTAGACGCTTCCTCGAGCACTTCCTTTGCCGCGGGCGCCATGCGGAGGCGATCTCTTTGCGCGATGTCTCTGATCCTCGGCTTCTTCGGCACGGCGCGCATCGGCAGTGGGGGAGCGTCGGCGCCGGACCCCAGACCCAGGGCGGCCAGGGCTTCGTGATCGAGCGCCTCAAGCGCCTGGCGAGCTTGCTCCAGGCTCACGCCCAACACGGCTTCGATCGAGGGATGCTCCAGCAAGGCGAGCAAGACGTGATCGGTGCCAATTCGGCGATCACCTCGGCGACGAGCCTCCTCACTGGCCCGCAAATAGATGGCCCAGCCGTGAAGCATCTCTGGCACAACAGATTCGGTGGTCACGATAAATCCTTGTTGTATTTGGTGTGTACGGATTGGCGGGTGACGCCCAAAGCGTCTCCGATCTGTTGCCACGACCAGCCCTTTTCCCGGGCCGACGCGACCTGGTTCGCTTCGACCCTCTCAGCCAGGCGGTGTAGCGCCAACGAGGCGCGAAGCCCAATTGCCGGGTCATCCGACGAGAGATTCACGCTGAGCTCTTCGATCTCCATGCCCGTCAGTATAGACTGACATCCTTGATTTGTCAACCTAAACTGACACGGGCACATCACCACACCGGAGTGCCCCGAATGGCCGGGTCCTGGACACACTTCTCGAGCCCTGCATGGGGTAGTGCTCCGGCCGAACGGAACTCCGATCGCTACTCCCGCTTGAGCGTGATCCAGAGATCTGGCTTGATGAGTGCCGCGACGATATTCGGCGGCCCGTACCGGGGACCATGGCAGTGGTAGCTCACCACCTCGTCCTCAGCGACCTCGAGGGCACGGAGCGGGCTTCGGTTCCGGCCCCGGCCCCGCAGAAGCAACGAGTGCCGGCCCGGGGTGACGGCCACCTCGACGGTCTCTCCCGCGGCGATGGCGCCCACCACCCTGCCATCGATGGAGATGTTCCAGGTCTCCATCCCCAGCAGTGGGCTGAGGCTTGCTGCCCGTGAGAGACGGATTGTCGCTTCGCCCATTCTCGAGCCTCCTTAGGCTTGTGTACGCCGAATCTCACTCCCGCTTGAGCGTGATCCAGAGATCGCTCTTGACCTGCGCAGCCACGAGCTGCGGCCAGAATCGGGGACTGTGGCAGCGGAAGGTGACTGCCTCGTCCTGGGCGACGTCGAAGGAACGCTCCGGGCTCACGTGCCGCCCCTGACCCAGCCGCAACCTGTGACAGCCGGGACGGACAGCCACCTCCACGGTCTCCTGGTTGGCGATCTCACCGACCACAGCGCCGTCGAGGGTGATCGGCCAGGCCTCCTTCCACAGGCCGATGCCGAGCCCGCTCCCGATGCGGGAAAGCCTAAGCGCCGCCTCCGCCATCGTCAGCTCCTCCGAATGCCTGAATCCGCCGCACCGTGCCCGCCGGGGGGCCGCCGGGGCCCACGCGCGTCGTCTTCACGGCACGGGAGCCGGTGATCAGCCGCTCCCGGTCGAACGTGGCCATGACCCCCCGCCACATGACGATGTCGAGGACCAGCAACCCGAGCCCGAACCCCACCGCCGTCCACACACCCAGGGGCACGATCTGGAACGACACCAGGGCCGTCACCCCGAGGGGCGGCAGGCTGGCCAGCGTCCCCAACTGCTGCGCGACGCGCACGTCGCTGGATCGCGCCGAGATTGCGGTGCCGACCCCGATCGACCAGAGGGCGAGCAGCGGCGCGAACAGCGCCTGGGCGAGGATGTGCGGGCCTTCGGTCAGCGTCGCGGCCACCGTGGGGTTGGCGGCGAAGAAGTGGGCCAAGATCACCGCGAGGGCAAACAGGATGTAGGCGATCCCGACCGAGGGCACGACGGCAACCAGCGCCTTGCCGATCAGGATCTCCCCTCGTCGCACCGGCGTGGTCAGGAGCGGCTCCAGGGTGCCCTGGTCCCGCTCCCCCACCACCGAGTAGGCGGCGATGCTGGCGGGGATGACCGCCGGCACCACCAGGAGGACGAGGAAGGTGGCGCCCACCGCCCTGCTGACCGTCACGGCCTTGACGGTGGCACCGATCGCGAAGATGGTGACCACCGGGTTGATCATGAAGATGAGCGGAAGCACCGCCATCGCGCCGATGATGAACGGCGTGCGGCGGTACTCACGCGCCTCCTTTCGTGCCACGGCGGCCAGCCGTCCCAGGTCTAGCCCCATCATCGCCCTGCCTCCGGGTCCGCCTCGACCAGCTCGAGGTAGACGTCCTCCAGCGAGTGGTGCGCGACGGCGATCGACATCACATCGGCCCCGGCGGCCACCAGCGCGCGGGTCACCCTCGGCGCGGCCATCCTCGGGTCGGCAACAGTGAGCACGTAGGCGGCGTCACCCTCGGGGGCCCACTTCTCCACTCCCACGTCCGGGGTGAAGACGGCCTCCGGGGCGGCCAGACGCGCGGCCGTCTCCACCACCAGTGAGCTGCGGAACAGCTGCCCCCTGAGCTGCTCCGGCCGCCCGACGGCCAGAAGCCGCGTGTTGAGAATGGCAACGCGATCGCAGAGCCGCTCCGCCTCCTCCAAACGGTGCGTGGTCAAGAAGACGGTAACGCCGCGCTCGCGCAGGCCGGGGTCACGCGCTCGCGGCGCCATATTGACGGTCTCGAGGACACCGGCAATCCGCGCGCGGGGCGAAGGCACGCTGTAGAGGCCGGCGAAGAGCTCCAGATTCTCCTGGACGGTGAGCCGGAGGTACAGGCCGGGGTTCTCCGGCATGATGGAGATGAGCTGCCGGATCTCGGCCCCGGCGGCCGCCGAGAGGGGTATTCCCGCAACCACCGCAGACCCGGAGGTCGGAGCGATGAGGGTCCCCAGGGTCCTCACCGTCGTCGTCTTCCCGGCCCCATTGGGCCCCAGGAACCCGAACACCTCGCCGTGGGCGACCTCGAAGGAGACGTCCTCGAACGCGGTGCGGTCGCCGAAACGCTTCGTCAGGTGGCTCACCACCAGAGCCGGGGCTGCCCCGTCCGTCAGCTGCTCCTTCGCCATGGGAGATGCGGTCTCTCCTGCCATATCTACTGAGATCATATCGCGGAGCTGACGGCCAGTCCTTGACCAGCCACATCTGAACGGCTGAGCGTCATGCCCATGGTCGCATGCGATCTTCTGTGGATCGAGCTCGCTTGTCGGTCGCCGGAGGTCAGCGCTTGGCGATTGCTTCGCGGACGGCGGGCACGACTTCGTGTGCCCAGAGGTTCACCGTCGTGTCGCTGAGGATGTCGCCAGGAGGGAGCAAGTAGATGAAAGCGGCGGCGCCGTGTTCAAGCACAGCGAGAGTAAGTTCCTCTACCCACTGCGTCACTCCACCCCCGATCCAGCGGCCCTCGTCGTCGCGGGTCTCTGGTAGCGGGACCTGGGTAAGCCCGAATCCACCGATGAGGTAGCCGTCCGGACAGAAAGACAGGCAACCGATCCAACTGGGACAATGGAATTGCTCGAAACCAACGTCTCAGCAGGGGGTCACCTGTCAGGTGCAAGTCTCTCACACGCCTCACCGCCTCGACATCGCTTTCGATGACGGCAACCTGGTGGCCCATGCCGGCCTGGCCCTGAGCTCGGAGCTGGCTGCTCGGCTCGAGGTGAGGAAGCTGATTCGGCAGCGTCTCCATCTCGGCAGCGGGGTACCCGGCGCCGCCCATGCCGACCTCAAGGCGATGACCCTGATCTCGGCCCTGCTGGCCGGGGCGGACTGCATCGACGATGTCGACCTGATGCGCTCCGGCGCCACCGCGTCGGTGATCGACCAGTGGGTCGCGGCGCCGTCCACCATCGGCACCTTCCTGCGGGCCTTCACCTGGGGCCACGCTCGTCAACTCGACGCCGTCAGCGGTGAACTGCTGGCCCGTGCCTGGAAGGCCGGTGCCGGGCCGGGCGACGCGCCCTTCACCTTCGACATCGACTCCACCATTTGCGAGACCTACGGGACCCAGAAGCAGGGCGGCTCGAAGTTCACGTATACCAAGACCCGGGGTTATCACCCCCTGGTCGCGGTCGGTGCCGCCCACCCCACCGGAGCCGGCACCGGCGACATCCTGCACTGCCGGCTCCGGGGCGGCCCGGCCAACAGCGGTCGCGGCGCCAAGAGCTTCGTCACCGAGACCATCGGCCGGCTCCGGACGGCGGGCGCGACGGGCCAGCTGACCCTCCGGGCCGACTCCGGTTTCTACTCAACGCCGGTCGTCGACGCCTGCCGCCAGGCTGACGTCCGCTACTCGATCACGGTGCAGCTGCACCGTGGTCTCCACGCGCTCATCGGCGCCATCCCGGAGCAGGAGTGGACCGAGATCCCGTACTGGCTCGAGGGCAGCGCTGACGTGGCCGAGACCACCCACGTGCCCTTCACCAGCCGGAGGCGCAAGCAAGCGGTACGTCTCATCGTTCGGCGGGTGATGCCCACGCCCGGAAGCCAGCTGGCGCTCCAGGGCATCGGCTACACCTACCACGCCTTCATCACCGACCGCGCGGGCGCCACCCTGGAGATCGAGGCCGACCACCGCCGCCACGCGGAGATCGAGAACACCATCCGCGACGTGAAGTACGGGATGGCGCTCAACCACATGCCCTCGGGCCGCTTCGCCGCCAACGCTGCCTGGCTGGGCTTCAACGTGATCGCCCACAACCTTGCCCGGTGGGTGACCCGACTGGGTCTGAAGGAGACCCTGCTCACCACCAAGACCATCCGCACTCGCTTCATCGCCCTGCCCGGCAGGCTGGCTCGGACGGGGCGGCGCCTTCACCTCCATCTGCCGGCGAACTGGCCCTGGCAAGACGCCTTCCTGGCCGCGCGCGAGAACCTGGCCTCACTCATCATCCCGGCGGCCACGCCCGCGTAACCGTCGCTGCGCTCCAGACGCGGAGCCCCTGCTTCAGCTCGCCCTGCCGGTCGGGCACAACGCATCAGCCGACTCGATCACTTGCGGCTGCAGCCAGCCCTCACCGCTCTGACCGTTGTCCGGCTAGATGCAGCCGTTCGCGCGCCCTCAGCACCTCACTTGGCCGCGGATCGGTGGATCCGGGGTAAGCTGCCCTGACACGTTGTAGATGGTGTCGACATCAGTAGGATTTCTCCCTACCGAAGCAGCCGCTTCGTCGACGATGGGCCGTGACTCGGCAACCAGCGTGCTACGCCAGTCCGCGAGGTGTCCTGGTACCCATCCGTCCGCGCGTCGGCCGGTTACTGCCAGCGCCTTCGGGCCGAGCGCTCCGGTCCAGATCGGTGGCGTCGGTGCGGCCGCGGGTGTCAGCCCGGTGACGTAGTAGAAGTCGCCGTCGAACGTGACCGGATCGCCGCCGCCGGAGAGCGCTCTCACGACCATGATCGCCTCTTCCAGCGCTCGTACTCGGGCTCCGGGCGACAGGCGGGGCACACCGAGCGCGACGATTTCCTCCTCCAGCCCGCCCGCACCCATTCCGAGAACGACACGACCGCGGGAGATCGTAGACAGTCCCGTGACGGTCCGGGCGAGAAGGGGAGCGGGACGGCTTAG
>JBEKAP010000241.1:0-3137 GCA_050015875.1 Candidatus Dormibacteria bacterium
CCCCAGCGATGGCGCCGGCCACAGAGACCGGCTTGCTGGTTGCTGAGACCTTGAGAATTTCCACGAGCGCTGCCCTGCCCTGTGTGGGCGGTTGCTGAGATCCCTGCGACGACGAAAGCATAGCGGTGAGTGCGGATTGTCCTCACCAATCGGGGGGCACCCGCCCCTGCGACCCGATTGTTACGAGGGATCAGACACGCAGGGTGGTTCCGCACCGCGCTGGGGGGCGGCCGCGCCCACGGTCACTTGGCGTATTCGACGCTCCGGGTCTCTCTGAGCACGACCACCTTGATCCGGCCCGAGTAGCTTCCCTCGGCATGGAGCCGTTTGGCGATCTCACGCGCCATGATCTGGGCCCGGTCGTCGTCGACCTCCTCCGGTCGCACCATCACACGCAGCTCCTTGCCGGCCTGGATGGCGAAGCTGCGCTCGACGCCGGGCAGCTCGTCGGCGATCTGCTCCAGCTTCTCCAGTCTCTTGATCGAGGAGGCCAGGGTCTCTCGCCGCGCCCCGTGCCGGGAGGCGGTGATGGCGTCCGCGGTCATCAGGACGAAGGCGCCGATAGAGCGCGGCTCCTCGTCGTAGTGATGCGCACGAACCGCGTGGACGACGGCGGCGGGCCGTCCCAATCGGGCCAGGATCTCGCCGCCGATGATGGCGTGCGAACCCTCCACATGCTGCTCGACGGCGTGGCCGATGTCATGGAAGAGGCCGATCTCGCGAGCCTCCTGGACGTCGTAGCCGATCTCCGCGGCGAGCAGGCCCGCCACCAGCGCGGTGTCCCTGCTGTGGACCAGGACATTGGCGCCGTACCAGCTCCGGTAGCGGAGCGTCCCGAGGAGCTTGACGAGCTCGGGGTGGACGCCCGTGATGCCCAACTCCTGGATGGCGGCCTCGCCCTCCTCGCGCAGCCGATCCGCGATCTCCGAGCGGCTCTTGGCGACCACCTCCTCGATGCGCGCGGGGTGGATGCGGCCGTCGACGAAGAGCCGCTCCAGCGCCACCTTGGCGACCTCGCGGCGGACCGGGTCGAATCCGGAGAGCACCACAGCCTCGGGGGTCTCGTCGACGATCACGTCGATGCCGGTCGCAGCCTCGAGGGCCCGGATGTTGCGCCCCTCGCGGCCGATGATCCTTCCCTTCAGGTCGTCGGTCGGGAGGTGGAGCACGGTGACGGCGGCCTCCCCCGTCTGCTCGGAGGCGTGGCGCTGCATGGTGGAGATGAGGATCTCGCGGCTGCGCTCGTCCGCCTCCTCGCGCACCCGCCGCTCGGCGGCACGGATGCGCTCGGCGATCTCGTGGTCCAGCTCGCCCTCGACCTCGCGGAGCAGCTCGGCGCGGGCCTCCTCCTGGCTCATGCCGGCGACCCTCTCCAGCTCCCTGGCGACGCCGGTGCGCTCCTCCTCGATCTGGATCCGCGTCTGCTCGAGCTCCTCCTCGCGCCGGGTGAGCCGCTGCTCGCCCTGCTCGACGTCGCGGTTGCGCTTCTCGAGACCCTCCTCACGCTGGGCGAGGCGCTGCTCCAGCCGCGCCATCTCACCACGTCGATCCCGGACCTCGGCCTCGGTCTCCGAGCGGAGCCGGTGGGCCTCCTCGCGTGCGGCGAGCACGATCGAGGCGCGCTCCTGCTCAGCGGCGCCGCGCTCCTCGTGGAGGCGGGTGGTCTCGACCTCGCGCGATGCGGTGACGCTGTCGCGGAGACGCCGGGCGTAGAGCAGGCCGGACACGGCGATGACCACGCCCAGCCCAAGGGCGACAAAGGCCAGGATGTCGGTGATGGGAGATGTCCTCGGAGTTGTCGGGAGGGTGAGGTGGCCCGCCACCTCGATCGGGGCGCCACCCGGGGGACGCAGGTCGTGAGCGGTGCGGCATCCGCCCGTGCTCACGGCCGAACCGGCCGCAAATGCCGGACGGTCCCTGGGGTTGTGACGGCATTGTACGGACACGGAGCCCGGATCGGGGGCGGGAGGCTCAGGACGTGGGCGGACGCAGCCCTTCGCGCCCTCGGATGGTGCGGATGGCCGTCGCGCTGGGGGCGTTCGGCGCGAACGGCGGAAGCGCGAGGGCGACCGGGGGCGAGCGTGGGTCGGAGGGGAGGGAGCGGCCGGTCACCCCGCCCCGCCCCGGCCGGGGCTCCTGCCCCCAGAATTGCCGGGTGAGGCAGCGTCGCAGCATGCCGGCGGGAGGGGCACGGCCGATGGTCCGCGCGGAGGCACGGGGACGCCCCCGGTCATGACCGGGGGCAGCGAGCGCAACGCGGGCGCCGCCGGAGCCGCCGGGGCAGTCCCGAGCGCGGACCTGGTCGCCGACCTGGAGCACGGTCTTCGGGAGACGCGCCAGACGTCGATCGCCGCCCTCCTGACCGGGACCGCCCTGATCAGGGTGGCGGCGGCGGGCGCCACAGTGGCCGTGCAGTTCTACCTCGCCGACCTGGCCCACGGTCATCCGCACGGGACGACGATCGGGCTGGTCGGCACCGCCCAGGCCATCAGCGAGATGGTCTTCGCCCCCTTCCTGGCCCGTTTCGCCGATCGGCTGGGTCGCAAGCTCTTCGTGGTGGGCGGACCCGTGGTGGGTGCGATCGGCCTGCTCCTGGTCGCCGCATCCCTCCATTCGCAGCAGATCTTCGCGGCCCGGATCCTGGAGGGGTTGGCCGCCGCCGCCTTCGTGCCCACCGCGCTCGGGGCGATCGCCGCGGCGACGTCGCTCAGCGTGCGGGCGCGGGCCCGGGCCAGCGGGGCCTTCGAGGCGGCCACCATGGCGGGGTATGCGGGCGGCTTCGTACTCGGCCCCTTCGCCTACCACTACCTCGGCAGGGGAGCCTTCGTGGTGCTGGCGGTGGTCTACCTGCTCGCCGGGATCGTCTGCCTGCGCTTCGTCGCCCACGTCCCGCCGCTCCCGGTCACCCGACTCTCGACGTTGCTGCGCGATGTCGCCGGGCCCGGGCCCATCCGCAGCTTCCTACCGGCCTGGGTGGGCACCTTCGCCATCGTCGGAGCCTACGGCTCCAACCTCGCCGCCCTCCTCCACCACTCACCGGTGCGGGGACAGAGGCTGGTCCACCATTTCGACACCCGGCTGGTCTCCGTGGTGCTCGTCAGTGCGGTCGCCATCCTCGTCATCGGCATCGTGCTCTG
>JBEKAP010000242.1:0-3129 GCA_050015875.1 Candidatus Dormibacteria bacterium
GCGACCGCCATCCAGCGCGAACGGGCCGACGCCGTCCGGGTCGCGCTGCTCACCCTCCCTCACGACTTCCGGGTCGCGGTCGTCCTCCGCGACGTCAACCAGCTCTCCTACGAGGAGATGGCGGAGGCGCTCAGCGTCCCGCTGGGGACGGTGAAGTCGCGGATCTCCCGGGCCCGTGGCCTGCTGGCTGCCGCCCTCCGCCAGTCTCCCGCCGTCTTTCCCCGCGCGGAGGAGGCATGGTGAGCGGCCACGTCGAGCCGCTCTTCTCGGCCGCCTACGACGGCGAGCTGAGCCCGGACGCGCGGGGTGCCTTCGATCGCCACCTGGCCGAATGCTCCGCGTGTGCCACCGCGTACGCCGAGCTGACCACCGCCGTGGACGCTCTCCGGGAGCAGCCAGCCGCGCGAATGCCCCACCCGGTGCGCCTCCCCGAGGGATCGCCGGTCCCGGAACGGCGGTGGTTCGGGGTGCCCGCCCCGCTTCCCGAGGGGCGCCGCCTGCTCGCCGGCCTGACCGCGGTGGGAGTGGTGGCCGCGGCCGGGGTGGCGGCGGCTCTGGTCATCACCGGGGGCTCTCTCACCCGGGGTCCCGAGCACGGAGTGAGCAGCGGTGCGGCCCTGCCTGCGGCCGGTGCCCCTAGCTACGCGGAGCTTGCCCCGCAGAGCTCCGCGTGCTCCGCTGGGTGCTCCGTGCTGCCGAACGTCGTGGGTCCATCGTCGGCCCCGCTTGGCTACTGCGCCTCCACGAGCCTGAGCGTCAGCGCGACGTCAGCGGCCCAGATCCCTGACGGGTTCAACAACCGGGCCACCCAGGACGACGGGATCACCGACGTCATCCTCGCCACACCGTCCCTCGATTACACGCCGGGGGAGACCGTGGACGTCTACGTCCGGCTGATCGACGTCAGCAGCGGCGCCGTGTCGCTCCCCTGCACCTCCCTGGCCGGGCCCAGCGCCGGCGGCTCGGGCACGGTGGCCGCGGTGCCCGGAACCACGACCTACGCCACCCCGGTGGGGACGCTCACCGTGAGTGGGCAGCCGGTGCTGGAGGTGGTCGTCCCCGACGATGCGGTGGCGGGCGATACCTATCAGATCGTCGCCGAGGTGCCGGCAGGCGCCGGCGAGGCCCAGACGAAGCAGGTCACCCTCTCGATCCAGGTCACCTGATCCCACCTCCCGCACCCTGCGCGCAGACTCCGGAGCGATGCGCCCACGCCATCCCTGCCTCGGCCTCGTCCTGCTGATCCTGGCCGGATGCGCGTCGCCGGCCACCCTCCGCCCCTCCGTCTCGGCCTCGCCCACCGGCCTGGTCGTGGTCACCGCGGGCGGGACGGCGCTCGACACCGGCACCGACGACGTGCCTCCGACCCTCCAGCTCGGCCTCGAGGGCCAGGGAGTGACCCCGTCCGTGGTCTCCGCCGGCCTCGACGGGCAACCGCTGACCCTGACCACCTCGTCCAGTGGGGTCACCGCGAGCGTCGCCCCCATGGCCTACGGCAGCCAGCACCAGCTGACCGTCGAGGTTGCCGGACGCCCCACCCAGGTGATCGACTTCCAGGTGGTGGATCGCACCGGGGTGAGCGCGGCCGCCTGGCTGGGCCCGGCCGGGAAGATCGTCTGCGAGGTCGCCTTCGAGCGCGCTCCCGACCAGGCGGCCGTCGCCGCCGCTCTCCCCGGCGCTCGCCTGACCTGGACCGGCGACGACACTCTCCTGAGCCTCGCCTGGACCACCCCTCCCGCCAGCCTGACCATCCCCGCCGGGCTCGCAGCCTCGCGCGGATCGGTGCTCGACGGCCCTCTGCTGCTCTCCCTCACCGGACTGGAGACGGGAGAGCTCCGTCGCGCCACCGTGCCGGCGGCCAACCCCGCGGCGCCCGGCCTGCAGCTCACCCTCTGGACCGACGGAACCGCCGCCTCCGACGCGTCCACCCGGGACCACGCCGCCGCTGCCGCCATCCTCAGTCCCACCGGCTGGCAGGTCGAGGCGAACGGGGGCCTCCAGGGCACTCCCAACCCGGCGACGCTGACCGCCGCCGCGTCGGCCCAGCGCCCGGTGTGGCCGGTGCTCGCCAACGGCGACGCCGGTCCGACCGGGACGGATCAGCTGCTCCAGAGCGCGACCGCCCGTTCCGCCCTGGTGTCCGCCGTGCTCGGCCAGGTGCGGAGCCTTGGCCTGGCCGGGGTCAACCTCGACTTCGAGGGCGTTCCCGGGACCGATGAGAGTGTCTTTACCGCGTTTGCCGGCCAGCTCTCCACCGCCCTCCGGGGAGCGGGGGCCGGACTTTCCATCGACGTTGCCCCCACACCGTGGCGGGAACCGACTCGGCGTCGGCCGCCTACGACGATCCCGGTCTGGCCGCCGTCGCCGACTACCTGGTGGTGATGGCCTACGACGAGAGCACGGAGGTGGGTGACCCCGGGCCGGTGGCGGGGCTCGACTGGCAGGCGGCGGAGCTCGACGGGACCATGCCGGGGGTGCCCGCGGACAAGATCGTCCTCGGCATCCCCCTCTATGCCCGCAGCTGGTCGGGCGGCGACGTGACCTCCGGCAGCTACCCGGCCATGGTCGCCCAGGCCCTCAGCGAGCCGGGGGTCTCCTACGACTACGACTTCCCGGCCGCCACCCCGGTGCTGCTCAGTGACCCCGGCGGGGTGCCGACCCAGCTCTGGTTCGACGACGCCGACAGCCTGCTCCGCAAGATCGACGCCGTCAGCACGCTGGGCCTCGGCGGCGTCGCCGCGTGGGTTGCGGGCGACGAGGACCCGGCCTTCTGGTCCGTCATCTGACGGCGCTCGTTGCCGGGCAGCCGGCGTCAGCTCCGCTGCTCGCTGCCTCGACCCGACCGGCCTGAGCTCCGTCAGGCGCCGCCCTACGAGGATTCCTGGTTGGTCCCCAGGTCCGGCAGATTCAGCTCATTGACCCAATCGCGGACCTTGGCCATCCGCTCGTCCACCGCCTCGTCGATGTCCCCCGGCTCCCGATCGGCATCCGGTTCCGGCAGGACCCCGGCCTTCTCGAGGACCTCCGGATCCACGAAGATGCCCGCCCCCACCCGGACCGCCACCGCGATCGCGTCGCTCGGCCGGGAGTCGATCTCCAGCCGGCGCGAATCCACCCGGGCCAGGATCC
>JBEKAP010000243.1:0-3112 GCA_050015875.1 Candidatus Dormibacteria bacterium
ACGTGATGCTCGATCGTCCGGACATCCGCGGCCGTCGCGCGATCCTGGAGGTCCACTCCCGGAACAAGCCGCTGGACCCCGCCGTCGATCTCGAGGTCCTGGCCAAGCAGACTCCCGGCTTCTCGGGGGCGGACCTGTCCAACCTGATCAACGAGGCCGCCATCCTGGCCGCACGCCAGAACCGGAAGCTGGTCAGCATGCCGCACCTGGAGGAGGCGATCGCCCGGGTCATCGCCGGCCCGGAGCGCAAGAGCCGGATGATCAGCGACACCGAGAAGGCGACCATCGCCTACCACGAGATGGGGCACGCCCTGGTCGGCATGACCCTGGAGCACACCGACCCGGTGCACAAGATCTCCATCGTCAGCCGGGGCATGGCCCTGGGCTGGACCCTCTCCCTGCCCACCGAGGACAGGTACCTGGTGAGCAAGGCCGAGCTGCTCGATCAGCTGGCTCAGATGCTCGGAGGACGCTGCGCCGAGGACCTCATCCTGGGCGAGGCGAACATCACGACCGGGGCCAGTGACGACATCCGCAAGGCCACCGACCTCGCCCGCAAGATGGTCACCGAGTGGGGGATGAGCGACAAGCTCGGCCCGCGCACCTTCGGCGAGCGCCAGGAGATGGTCTTCCTCGGTCGGGACCTCGGCGAGCAGCGCAACTACTCCGAGGACATCGCCTCCGAGATCGACCAGGAGGTGCACCACCTGGTCGAGACCGCCTTCCTCCGGGCCAAGGAGGTGCTGCGCCGTCGCGAGAAGATCCTCCGGGTGCTGGCCGCTCGCCTGACCGAGGTCGAGACCATGGAGGGGGCCGAGATGAAGCGGATCATCGACGAGATCGAGGGGACCGAGGAACCGTCCGGGCCCGAGCTCGGCGAGGTCGCCGCCGGGGTCTGAACCCCGATAGGGGCCGGCTGGCAGGCCGTCACGGCAGCGCATCGCCGGGCACCGGCCGATGGACAGGGCGATCCCGGAATGGGGGCCCGCGTGCCCGGCATTGGGGGCGGGCTGCGACCGAGCCGCGACCGAGCCGTGCACCGCTGGGTGAGCGGCGGCTGGGAGACTCCGCTTCGATGCCGGACGTCACCTGTCCCCGATGCTGGCTGTGGCAGCCGCTCGGCCGATCCACGAGCTGTCGCGCCTGTGGAGCGCCGCTGATCACGCCGATGGGCGCTCGGGTCGACCAGGCCTGGAATCCGGTGACCGCTGCCCGGATGCCCGCGGCCGGCGGTGACCCGTCGGCCGCCGGCGCCTACCCGCCCGCGCCCGCGTGGGTGCCGGCGGGGTACGCCGGGCGCCCCGCCGCCGAGGAGCCGAGCGGGACGGACTGGGTGCTCTGGGTGCGCGTCGCCATCGCCGTCCCCTCCGTCCTGGTCGGGGCGCTGCTGATGCTGGCCGGCATCTTCTACCCCCACGTGACGTACCAGCAGGAGACCTCCGCGGGACTGGTGACGCACACCATCGACCTGGGACCGGATATCGCCGTCGTCGTCCTCGTCCTGCTCGCGCTGACCGCCCTGATCGTCTGGCTGGCCAGGTTCCTCGCCGTCCGGCTTATCCTGCTCGCCCTGACGCTGGTGGGCGTCATCGCCACCCTCGGCCAGCTCGGCAGCGCCGTCTCCGGCATCAGGGTGGCCTACCTCGTCGAGCTCGGCTGGGACATCCTCTACGGCGGGCTGCTCGCCCTCTCCCTGATCGCTCCCCGGCCCAGATCCAGCTGAGCCGAGCGGGGCCGGCCCCCCGCCCGCGGTACACTCCGCGACGACCCACCCGGTCTGAATGGGCCGCGTGCCCGGGGACGCCGACCGGCGCCTCGAGGCGCCGCGCGCGGCCCGGAGCCGGACGGTCGCACCCAGCCCGCTTGGATCCAGAGGTGACCGAGACGGTGACAGCCCCGCGTGGCGAGATGGCGGCCAGGAGCGCCCCACCGTCTGGCTCGCTCGCTCCCGAGGCCGCCGGCGCGCCGGCTGCGCCGGCCTGGCCGGCCACCGTCGCCGTGGTCGGCGCCGGACGTGCCGGTGGCGCGCTCGCCGTCGCCCTCGTCGCGGCCGGCCGCGACGTCGTCGCCGTCGCCAGCCGGGATGCGGAACGCGCCGCGCTTCTGGCCGCGCGGGTCGGCGCCCGCTGGGCACCCACGCCGCTCGAGGCGATCCGCGCCGCCGACCTCACCCTCCTCACCGTCCCGGATGGCGCCATCGCCGGGGTGGCCGCATCGGTCGCAGCCTCCGGCGCCGATCTGAGGGGGCGAGCCGTGGTGCACTGCGGTGCGAGCCTGGGGATCGAGGCGCTGACGGCGCTGCGTCCGACCCGCGCCGGGCTGGGCTGCCTGCACCCGTTCCAGGCTCTCGCCGGCGCCGAGTCGGCCCCGCTCCTCCGGGGCGCGGTGATGGCCGTCGAGGCCGACCCCGCCCTCGAGGCACCGCTCCGCCGCCTGGCCGAGGATCTCGGCGGTCATCCGGTCGGGCTTCTCCCCGGGACCCGAGCGCTGTACCACGCCGCCGCGGTGCTGGTGGGCAACGCCCCCCTGGCCCTCGTCTCCGCCGCCGCCGAGCTGCTGGTGGCCGCGGGACTGGAGCAGCCGGCGGCAGAGGCGGCGCTGATCGGCCTCATGGAGGGGGCCCTCAGCAACGCCCGCCGGGTCGGGCCCCGGGCGGCCCTCACCGGCCCGGTGGTGAGGGGCGACACCGCGACCGTCGCCCGCCACCTCGCCGCCCTCGAGGATCGCCCCGAGACCGACGCCCTCTACCGCGCCCTGACCCAGGAGTTGCTCCGCCTGGCGGGAGAGGAGGGACGAGAGGAGTTGGCTGCCCTGTTGAATGGGGGCCCGGACGGTGGGACCGGGATGCGTGCTGAGCGCAGGCTTTGCGCAGGCGGCACCAGGAATGCCGCCGAGCAAAGCGCGCCGAGCGCCAGTCAGGGCGATCGGACGCCCGGGCCGGAGCGAAGCACCAGCCCCGTCCCGCCGCCTGACGCGAAAACCGCCAATCAGCCCGCACGGGGGCCGGAGCGAAGCGCCACCCCCGCCTCCCCGCCCACCACGGAGGACCCGACATGCCTGTGACCATCCGCAGCCTGCTGGAGTGCAAGCGCCGCGGTGAGCGGTTCGCGAT
>JBEKAP010000244.1:0-3083 GCA_050015875.1 Candidatus Dormibacteria bacterium
CTACGGGCGCACCTGGGTGGCGCAGCGGGACACCCGGGTTGCGGCCATCGCGGCCGGTTACGCCGACGGGGTCCAGCGGGCGCAGTCGAACCGCGGATCGGTGCTGGTCGGGGGAGCCCGCTGCCCGATCATCGGGCGCGTCAGCATGGACCAGCTGACCGCCGACGTCTCGCTCGTCGAGGGGGTGCGGGCGGGCGACGAGGCGGTGCTCTTCGGGCGCCAGGGGGACGGCTGGCTCGGCGCCGACGACGTGGCCGCCGCGGCCGGCACCATCAGCTACGAGGTGCTCTGCGCCGTGTCAGCCCGGGTGCCGCGGCTGCCGGTCGATTCCGGTGAGGGTCAGCCCGGCCCGTAGATGAAGCCCTGGAAGTAGGTCGCATTGTCCGGGAGCACCCGGTAGTCGACAGTATCCCAGCCGCCCCAGTTCATCTCCGAGATCTCGAAGTAACCGGCGGGGACGACGGCGACGCTGCCCACCCCGAGGTCAGGGCCCACCACCTCGACGTAGGCGACGTGCCCGTACCAGGCGTTGGCCCCGCCCTGGCCCTGGTCCCAGACGGCAACCGCGCCCACCTCGGGAACCGACCCCTCCAGGTACCCCATCTTGGAGGCGTTGTAGTACCAGGCGTTGGCGTTGCCCCCCCACGGGATGCACCGGCGGCTGGCGACGTACCAGGTGCAGTCCCCGTAGGCGAAGCTGTCGGAGCAGCTCGTGCTGCTGGGCACGGCCGCCGTGCCACCCAGCTCGTTGTCGATCTCGGCGATCTGCTCCGCGAGCGCCTCGGCCGGACCGGAGAACTGCTCGAGGACCTGGTCGCGGGCATAGACGATGGTGAGCAGCTGGTTGGACTGATCCGAAAGCTGGTCCTCGAGCGCGGACGCCTGGGCGAAGTCGTTCTGGACCTGGCTCTGCTTGGTGAGCAGATCGTTCTGGTCGGTGGTGAGGGTGGTCTCCAGCCCCTGGATCTGGGCGGTGACGCTGGATGCCCCGGAGAGGCTGTCCATCGCCGCCGTGAAGTCCTTGGCGTTGAGCACGGCGGTCATCACGGTGTCGCCCGAGACGCTCTCGTAGGTTGCCCGGGTGAGGGTGGCCAGCGCACTGCGCGCCGAGGCCTCCTGCGCCTGGTCGGCCTGGATGTCTCCGTTCAGGGTGGCGAGCTCGGCGTTGAGGGTGGCGAGCTGGGCCCGGTCCGTGTTCAGTGCCTGCGTGGCCTGGTTGAAGGAGTCCTCGGCGTTGTTGAGGGCGTCGGTCGCCGCACTCTGCTGAGAGCTGAGGTCCTCCAGCTCCTGGAGGAGCTGAGCCCGCTCCGCCTCCAGCTGCGAGGGGGTGTCAGCGCGGACGGGCGTGGCGCCACCGGGTAGCACGAGGCCGACCACCAGGATCGCCAGGACGGCAGGAAGGGCCCGCCGGATAGCCCGCAATACGATCTCCCCTGTCAGCTCCCCGCTCTCCCAACCCCTTCCGGGGTCCGATCACGAGGTCCAAACTCGCGGGACTCTACGGGGCGGGGGTGCTCGAGGTCAACTCAACATGACAAGGTCGCTATCACGTAATGTGAGTTGGGAATACCGGACGTACCCTCCGGCAGCGGATGCCGCTCCTCGGGGCGCCCGGTTGGGCCTCGCCGGAGGCGGTTGGCGAGTTCGCCGGGCAGAGCGGGTCACGATTGTCGGCGGGGTGCGTGACGGTCCTCCGAATCGCGCGGCCGGCCTGGCACGGGGAGCCCGGGAAGGGCGGGCTGGCTAGAGTCGGCCCGATGGATATCGCGTCCCCGGTGGCGGGGCATGGCTTCGATGCCGGGGGACCCACCCTCCACGAGATCGGCGAGGCCGAGCTGCTCCACCGCCTCGCCGCCATCGCCCGCCGCCATGGCGACGATCGCCGGCTGGTGGTGGCGAGCGGCGACGACGCCGCGGTCTGGCGACCTCCCGGAGGCGCGGGGATCGTCCTCAGCCAGGACGCCATCGTCGAGGGTGAGGACTTCCTGCGCGGCTGGACCGACCCCTGGACGCTGGGCCGGCGGGCCCTGGCGATCGCCCTCTCCGACCTCGCGGCGATGGGGGCGCGTCCGGCTCTCTGCATGGTCACCCTCTGCGCCCCCGCCGGGAGCCGGGTCGACGACCTCCTGGGCATCCAGGAGGGGATCTGCGCCGCCGCCGCCGAGGCCGGGTGCCCGGTCGCCGGCGGTGACGTCAGCGCCATCGCCGGCCCGCTCGTCATCGACATCTCAGTGGTGGGGACGGTGGATCCGGGCAGGGCCCTGCGGCGCGATCGCGGCCGGCCGGGAGATCTCCTGGTGGTCACGGGCTGGGTGGGCGGCGCCGCGGCTGGTCTGCGCCTGCTCCTCGATGGGCGGCGCGGGAGAGCCCCCGCGTCCCCGGGCCACGAGCGCGGTCACCCTCCGGCCGAGGACGGCGCGCCCGGTGAGGCGGAGGAGCGCTGGCTCGCGCGCCAGCTCCGGCCGCGGGCCCGCCTGGGGGAGGGGCAGGCGCTCCTCCGGCTGGGCGTCGCCTGCGCCGGCGATCTGAGCGACGGGCTGATCGTCGACGTCGGCCGGATCACCGCCGCATCGGGATGCGCCGCCGAGCTCTGGCTGGAGAGCGTTCCCGCCGAGCCGGGCATCCGCAGCCTTCTCGGTCCGGCGTGGGTCGACGCCGCCCTCGGTGGGGGAGAGGACTTCGAGCTGGTCGCTGCCGTGGACGCTGAGCGGCTGGACGGGCTGCTCGCCCGCTGGCCGGCCGGCCTGGCGCCCCTGCATGTCACCGGCCGCCTCACGCCGGGCTCTGGCCTTCGGCTCCTCGACCGCCGGGACGGTGAGGAGGTGCCGCTGCCTCCCGTCGCCTCCCGGCACTTCCGCGAGCCATGAGCGGCGCCGAACTCGCCCTCACCACCGACGGGGTGTCCGGGACCGAGGCCGTGGCGGCGCGCCTGGCGGCCGGGCTGCGCCCCGGTGACCTGGTCGCGCTGGACGGCCCGCTCGGAGCGGGCAAGACGGCGTTTGTCCGCGGGCTCGCCGGCGGCCTGGGGGTGGACCCCCTCCTGGTCAGGAGCCCGACCTTCGTCCTCCACCACGTCTACGGGG
>JBEKAP010000245.1:0-3021 GCA_050015875.1 Candidatus Dormibacteria bacterium
GGGTGTGACGGGCTGGTCTTCCTGCCCTACCTGGCCGGCGAGCGGACGCCGCATTTCGACCCCGACGCGCGCGGAGCCTTCTGCGGCCTGAGCGTCGGCCACCAGCGGGGGGCCCTGACCCGGGCGGTCTTGGAGGGGGTGGCCTTCGCGCTCGGCGACTGCCGGGACGTCGTCGGCGACGTCGGGGTCACCGCCGACCGAGCGCGCGTCTCGGGGGGTGGCTCGAGAAGCCGCCTCTGGCTGCAGACGGTCGCCAGCGTGCTGGAGCTGCCCATCGAGATCATGGCCACCGATCAGGGATCCGCCTTCGGGGCGGCGCTGCTCGGCGGTGTCGCCGCCGGCGTCTACGCCGATGCCGGCGAGGCGGCCGCCGCCTGCGTGCGCGTCACCGACGTCGTCGATCCCGTGCCCGCGTGGATCGAACCCTATCGGGAAGCGCGCCGTCGTTTCCGCGAGTACTACCCCGCACTGCGCACCGTGACCCGTCGCCCCACCCAGCCGGTCTGAGGCAGGGAGGTCGCAGCGCCACCGGCTGCCGCCGGCGGGGGCGCCCCCGGGCTCAGGCCGGCGCCGTCTCGCCCCCCCGCGCCGGGACCAGGGTGGGGTCGTCCAGGACCCGTGCCAGGGCCAGTTCCGCCGCCCCGAGCAGGGGGGCCTCGGCTCCGAGCTGTGCTGACCTGATCTGCAGGACCTCGAGGGCCGGGGCCATGACCCGCACCGCCAGCTCAGCCCGGACGGTCCCCTCCGCCAGGGGCCACACGTTGCCGAGGAAGCCGCCCAGGATCACGCGCTGCGGGTTGAAGGAGTTGATGAGCGCGGACAGGCCCGCGCCCAGCCACCGGCCCACCTCCTGGACCGCGGCCAGCGCCACCGGATCGCCCAGCGCCGCGTCGCTCAGCAGCCTGGCCACCGCCTCCGGCCGGTACGCCTTCTCGGTGCTGCCGGCCCGCCGCAGCAGCGCCGGACCTCCGATCTCCGTCTCCCAGCAGCCGATGGCTCCACACCGGCAGAGGACGCCCAGGGGATTGACCTGGATGTGACCGACCTCTCCGGCGCATCCCGCCGCCCCGACGAGCGGCCGGCCGTCGATGACCAGGCCGCCGCCGACCCCCACGTCGTTGGAGAGGTAGATGAGGTGATCCACCCCCATGCCGACCCCCCACTTGTGCTCCGCCACGGCGCCGAGATCCGCCTCGTTGGCGATGAGCACCGGCAGGTCGGACCCGACCTGTTCGGAGATGAGGCGACCCAGCGGCACATCGCGCCATCCGAGGTTGGGAGCGAAGTGCACCAACCCGTCGGCGCGCCGCACCACCCCGGGGATGGCGATCCCCAAGCCGGCGATCCAGGCGTCTGGGGGGATCGAGGAACGAGCGGACCGAATCAGCTTGGCGACGTCCTCGACGGTCTGCTCAGCGGCCAGTCGGCGGGGCCGATGGGTGACCCGTTCCAGATGGAGGATCCTGCCTCCCAGCCCGACAACGGCGGCGGACAGCGAGTTGACCTCGATGTCGGCGGTGATTGCGACCGCCCCCTCCGGGTTGGGGCGGGCCACATGGGACGGGCGCCCTGGCGAACCGAGGCGAGCCGGATCTCCCAGCTCAACCAGGCCCCGAGCGCAGAGGTCCGCGAGCAGCTCCCCGATCGTGCTCCGGGTCATCCCCAGGGTGCCCCCGATCTCGGACCGCGACAGAGCTCCTGACTGATGGAGGTGCTGGAGCACCAGGCTCAGGTTGTGCCGCCGGACCGATTCGGCAGAGGCCACCGGACTCATGGAGCGCCAATATGGGGGAAGAGCATGGGCGTTCGCCTCATCTGGCGCCGATATCGCGCGGAGGTGGGACGGCGGGGCGCTGGTCGGAAGCGTGCGTCGATCAGATCGTCCCCGCGCCGGTGAGGGCGCCTTGCCTCGACGGGCCCCGGCGCGCGGCGAGGAGCTCGGAGACCGGCGTGCCGACGGTGGTGGGATCGCCGGCGGCGTCGAGGGCGAGGCAGATGGCTCCGACCATCTGACCGCTCCTCTCCAGCTGGCTGTGAACGATCTGAGCGGCCCGCGCCGCAGCGGGCACGGCTCGCTGTCCCACGGTCTCGCGCAACGGCCCCAGGATGACCTCGCCCGCGTCGAACAGCGGGCCCGCGACGATGACGCGTTGGGGGCTGAGGAGATTGCAGAGGTCCGCGACCACCAGCCCGATCGCGTGTCCCGCGTCTGCCAGTGCCCGGTGGCAGCGGATGTCACCCTGTGCGGCGAGCTCGATCACCCTGGCGATGTCGAGCTGACCACCGCTGCCGTCGCGCAGCGGGGCGAGGAAGCGCGAGGTCCCCACCACCACGTCGAGGCAGCCGCGGTTGCCGCAGGGGCAGAGCTCGCCGTGAGGATCGACGGTCAGATGGCCGATCTCCCCGGCGGTCCCGGCGGCGCCCCGGTGCAGCCGTCCGTTCACGACGACGCCGGCGCCGGCCCGCTCGTCCACGTGGATGTAGATGACGTCGGTGAAACCCCGCGCGGCGCCCTGGCGCAGCTCGCCGAGGGCGCCCAGGTTGCCGTCATCGTCGATCACGACCGGCAGCCCGAAGACCCCTTCCACGACAGCGCGCGGATCGAGATCCGCCCAGGGGGACGGGTTCGTCCGCCCTCCGAGCCGCCCCGAGATCCTGTCGATGGGGTGGGGGAGGCTCACCCCCACCTGGCGCACGTCCGCCGCCGCCACCCCGAGGCGCTCCAGGAGCCGGATCATCATCGCTCTGGCCTCCGCGCAGCTCTCCTCCACGCCGAGGTCGAGTGGCAGTGGATTCTCCTCGTCGCCCAGCACCCGTCCGCTGAGATCGGCGACCCCCACCCGGACGTGCCGGTGGCTGCAATCGACGCCGACGACGACCCCCCCACTCTCGGTGGTGATCCGCAGGGCCCGCCGGCCCCGGGTGACGGCGACGTCCTGGCGCACCAGGCCCCGTCCACGGAGCTCGGCGACGAGATTGGAGACCGTGGCCCGGGAGAGACCGGTGCGGCGCGCCACATCC
>JBEKAP010000246.1:0-3000 GCA_050015875.1 Candidatus Dormibacteria bacterium
GTAGGTGGCAAAGGTCTCGTTGAGCCAGAGGTCTCCCCACCAGCGCATCGTGGTGACGTCGCCGAAGCCGCAGACGTGGGCCATCTCGTGGACGATGACCTCGGCCCGCCGCGCCCGCTGCAGCTGGGTCGCCCGGCTGCGGAAGACGTACATCTCGTTGAAGGTGACGCAGCACGGGTTCTCCATCGCGCCCATGTTGAATTCGGGCACGAAGAGCTGGTTGTACTCGTCGAAGGCGTGGGCGATGCCGAACTCCTCGGCGAAGAAGTCGAGCCCTTGCCGGGTGATGGTGAAGAGCTCCTCGGCCTGCTCCTCGAGGTGGGACGCCAGTGACCGCCGCGCATAGAGGGCGAGCCGGAGCCCTCGGTGGTCGGTCTCGATGACGCGATAGTCCCCCGCCGCCACCGCCATCAGATAGGTGGGGAGGGGAGGTGTCGTGTTGAACCGCCAGGTGCGGCTGCCGTCGCCGTGGTCGTCCCGGCCGAGCACGCGCGCGTTGCCGCAGACCTCCCAGGCGAGCGGGGCCCGCACCGTCACCGTGAGGGGGCCCTTCAGGTCGGGCTGGTCGAAGCAGGCGAACACCTTGTGGGCGTCGAAGGGCTCGAAGTGGGTGTAGAGGTAGACCTGCTGGTCGGCGGGGTCGAGCACCCGGTGGAGGCCGACCCCCACCCGCTCGTAGGCGCAGTCGGCGACCACCTCCACGGTGGTGGGCCCGGCGGGAAGCCCGGCGAGGGGGATGCGCGCGCCGTCGTACCCCGCCACGGCGGAGGGGGACGGCCGTCCGTCGACGCGCACCTCGTGGAGCCGTCCCGGCTCGCCCACGGTGAGGTTGAGGAAGGTGTCCGCACCCGCCCGGCGGCTGGAGAGGTCGATCCGGGTGGAGCTGCGGAAGGTGGGCGCCGCCGGGTCGTCGCTCAGCTCGAGGTCGATCCCGTAGCGCAGGTCGCTGAGCAGGGAGGCGCGCTCCCGCGCCTCGGATTCGGTGAGGTTGTCACTCGCGATCTGACCGGCCATGGGCGCCCATTGTGGGCGACTCGCACGGCCGGGCGCCGGCCGGCTCCTACGGGTGAGCGGCCAATTCGGGATCGGCGTCGGCGTGGTCGTCGGCGTCCGCGCCGGGGCAGCCGACGAAGACCGCCTCGCTGCCCAGGGCGTCGGCGACGGCGCTCAGAGCGTCGCGCAGCCGGACCGCCTGCTCGGTGTCCAGCACCTTGGCCAGGTGGCGGTCGATGCCTTCGGTGTGGATCGGGGTCGCCCGGTGGACCTTCTCCCGGCCGAGATCGGTGATCACGGCGAAGGCCCCACGGCGGTCGGATGGGCAGCCGGAGCGGGCCACCAGCCCGGCGCTCTCCATCCGGTCCACCAGCCGGCTGACCCCGCTCTTGGTCATGAGCACGGTGTCCATGAGGCGCTGGAGGCGCAGCGCTCCCTCGGGAGCCTGGTCCAGGACGAGGAGCACCTCGAACCAGGCGAGCGGGAGCCCCTCGGCTGCCATGAGCTCGCGCTCCAGGTTGCTCGCCACCCCCGCTTGGGCGCGGAGAAGCGCGCGCCAGGCCTGCAGGTGCACCGATCGATCCGTTTCCGTCATGACCATGCCGCAAGCGTACGCCTTAAAGGTTGACAGAGCAACGATCTCCTGGGTATAGTTGCTCCAGCAACCGTTGACGGAGCAACCGTCGAGGCGCCAACCACCGGAGAGAGACATGAGCCAGACCACCGCCACCGCCGCCACCCCGATCGCCGCCGGCGAGTACGTCCTCGAGCCGTCCCACACCCAGATCGGGTTCCTGGCCCGCCACCTGGTGTTCACCAAGGTGCGCGGCACCTTCGAGAAGTTCGAGAGCAAGATCACGGTCGGAGAGAACCTGGCCACCTCGAGCGTCGAGGTCAGCGTCGATATCGCCAGCATCAACACTCGAGAGGCGAAGCGGGACGCCCATCTGCGCTCGGCCGACTTCTTCGACGCCGAGAAGTACCCGACCATGACCTTCCGCTCGACGGCCGTGGAGGCCGCCGGTGCGGCGCGCTTCGCCGTCACCGGCGACCTGAGCATCCGCGACCAGACCCACCCGGTCACCCTGGACGTTCAGTACCTCGGGACCGAGAAGACCCCGTGGGGTTCGTCGGTGTCCGTCATCTCCGCCTCCGCCGAGATCGACCGCGAGCAGTGGGGGCTGACCTACAACGCCGTCCTCGAGTCCGGCGGCGTCATGGTCAGCAAGACGATCCAGCTCGAGATCGAGGCCGAGATCATCCC
The DNA here is from genome assembly GCA_050015875.1 of Candidatus Dormibacteria bacterium. GTDB lineage: Bacteria > Chloroflexota > Dormibacteria > Aeolococcales > Aeolococcaceae > Changshengia. Next base: position 2,258 of record JBEKAP010000246.1, read on the forward strand.
CGCGCCCACCGCCTGATCTCTCTCCGGGTGGTGCCGCCGCCGGCCTGCGCCGGCGCGGCGCCACCTCGTGGGGGCGGCTTCCCCGCCGTCGTGCCGCCGCCGGCAGGTGCCGGCGCGCGGCGCTACGTCGACGCCGGTGGGCGGGTGCCATATTCTTCTGAATGTGGGACTGAGGGAGCTGATCGGCAAGCTGGAGGGCCTGGAGGCCCTCGACGGGGTCTCCGATCGGCTGGCCGGTGCGGTGAACGCGTCGGTGGGGCCGGCCAAGAGCCTGCTGAGCGGGACCTGGCTGGAGCATCCGCTCCGCCCGCTGCTCACCGATCTGCCCATCGGCTGCTGGAGCGGCGCGGTGATCCTCGACCTCTTCGGTGGCGCCGCCGCCGCGGACGCGGTGGATCCGCTGGTCGGGCTGGGTGCCCTGGCCGCGGTCCCCGCCGTGGTCAGCGGGCTGAGCGACTGGGCCGACTCCTACGGGCCGGAGCGGCGCGTCGGGTTGGTCCACGCCGCCGCCGGTGTGACCGGCCTCGGACTCTTCGCGGCGTCGCTCCTGGCCGGTGGCCGAGGCGCCCGCCGGCTGCGCCTGCTCGGGCTGACCGCCGTGAGCGCGGGCGGATACCTGGGCGGCCACCTCAGCTTCGGCCGGGGCGTCGGGGTGGACCACCAGGCCTTCCTCGAGAAGCCGAGCGAGTGGGTCGACGCCCTCGACGCGGGCAGCCTGGAGGAGGCCACCCCGACCCTCGCCG
>JBEKAP010000247.1:0-2942 GCA_050015875.1 Candidatus Dormibacteria bacterium
TTGGCCCGGGCATCGACCAGTGCTTCCAGGAAGACCGCCATCGGCTGGGGTATGACCTGCTGCTGGACGTAGTCGGAGAGGTCGCGCACCCTGGTGCGGGCCGGTATCCGGACCGACGCCTTGACGTTGGCCAAGCCGGACACCGCGGGGCGCTTGGCGACCACGACTCGCACGACGGAGCCGACATTCGCCTCCGCGATCGGCATAGCATCGGTGAGGGTCTGATCCCCCGTGACGCCACGGAGCCGGAGCACCCGGCGGAAATACTCGATGACGTCGTCATCGCTCTGGAAGGGGGAATTGCCCCTGAGCACGGCCTTACGGCCGACCGTGGAGACCATCCAGTGGTCATGGCCGAGGCACGCGATATTCTCGAGATCGGCGCCGTAGACGAGAAGCGAGAGCGGCCACAGGTGAGAGGCCAGCATCATCGCGTTGCACACGGTCACCGCCCGGTACTGAGGATCACCTGCCAGACCGGAGACCACCGGAAGTGGCAGCCCGCTCGCCTGCGGGGCTTCGACAGCCCGGCGGACGGCGGTCTCGACGTCCTCCTGCAACCTCTCCTCATGCAGCACCGACGGGGGTTCGCTGCCACGCATCTGGGCCACCTTGGAGGCGAGGATCTGAGCGATCTCGCGATCCTCAGAGGGAATGCTCGGCCACTCGCGAACGACCACCGCCTCGGTGGGGGGGGCGTAGGCCTCCGCGCGCGGGATGGGCTCCGCGCTCACAGCTGCAGCTCCTGGCTCACCCCGGGCAGGGCCATGGGGACGCCGCTGTCACCCATGCGGGTGGCCGCCGCCTCGTCCCAGCGCCAGCCGTCGCGAACGGGCAGCTCGGGGAGCTCGCGTTCGATGGTCTCGAAGATGCTGCGATGGTGGGCGCGCGAGCGCTGGCGGCATATCACGATCTCACCGTGGGATGGGCGGGCGGCGCGGAGCACGTTGATGCTGCGGGCGACCAGCGCCGGCTCGTCGCGGATGACGACGAACACGCGATGGAAGATCGAGGAGATGGCCTCGGCGCTGGTGCGCGGCGAGCGCAGCCCGGGGTGCGCGAGCGGGTGGCCGAGGTCGGCGATGACCACATCGCTGCTCAGGGCAGCGATCGCCGGCCCGACCCTGCGCAGGCAATCCGAGACCTCGTAGCCGTAGCTGCTGCGGAGCCCCGGGACGACCTGGAGATGGGGGCGCTGAGGGACGGTCACGGCCTGCTCCGCGACGTCGGCGGCGCGGGCGGGCCGATCGCCGAAGCAGTTGCCGATGCTGCGGTCGGCGATGCTCAGGTAGAGGAGGTCGGCGATCGTCCCTCCCTCCATGTCGCAGTCGACGAGGGTCACGCTGCGCTGCTCGGCGAGAGTCCACGCCAGCGACGTTGCCCAGTAGGTCGACGTCTGTCCCGCCCTGGTGGTGCAGACGCCGATGAGGACGGTCACGTCGACGGGGTCGGGGTCGCGCTCGGCGACGGCTTGGCGGATGCGGTTGGCATCGGTGCGACGGTGGGGAGCGGGCTGGCCACGGCGCCGCAATCACCCGAGGCGAGCTGGCAGATCGCCGCCTGAACGTCGGCTGGTGGGAGACCGGTGGGACCCGTAGTAACCGCCACGACGACGTGAAGTTCCGCGCTGGAGGCCGCGATCTCAACCCACGCCAGCTCGTTCAGGCTGCTCACCAGCACGGTGAACTGGCCTCCGCTCACCTCGACCACCGGCACGGCGTGACCGATGAGCACCTGACTCTGCTGGACAGCCGCGAAGATGTCGATGGCTTGGCCGGGCTGGACCGGCGGCGGATTGGTGATGGTGAGCGCGATCTCGATCTGCGCGCCGGGAGCCTCGAGATCGTCGGAGCTGAGCAGGTCGCCGGTCTGGAGCGCAACCGCGAAACGGGCGCCCCCGGGCACCGATCCGGGGGTCTCGTAGTTGAGATCGCCAGGGGCAATTCGGAGTGGAACCACGTCGACGTCCGCCGCCGAGTAGACGTCGCCACGCTGCACGTCGGTGCGCAGGCGCAACACGTTGACGGTCTGGCCACCGCTCACGATCTCGGCGCCGACGATGACGCCGAGGACGGCGATGATGACCACGCTGAAGAAGACTGCCGCGAACACCCGGCGCCGATTCAAGCCATCCCTCCCTCGCAACTGAGGAAGACGGATGGTACCGAACGCCGCAGGGGTACTGCATCCCCTATCATCTCGGCCCGCATCGGCCCGGCTCCAGTGATCCGGGGGGCGGGCGGAGACCGGGCCGAGCAGAGGGAAGTGGTGCGGTGGAAACCGGGAAGGTGACCCTGGGGGCCCTGTCGCCGGAGCACGACCGCACCCTCGTGGTCGTCTCACGCGAGGGCGAGTTGGCAGTCGGACTCCGCGAGCATCTTGCGCGCGCCCGGGTCGTGGTGAAGGATGCCCGGCCTGAGGAAGCGCGCGTGGCGGTGGGATCGTGCCGGCCCTGGCCGTGGATGCTCGCGGGGGATGTCGCCGAACTGCCAGACGGGCTCGAGACTGCGCTGACCCGCCACCCGATCCTCGTCCTCTGGCTCGGGGCACCCCCGCCCGGACTGCCCGCACACGCGCGTGACCTCTCCCGCTACTCGGAGCTGGCGGCGGCGGCCAGCCGAGCGCTCGCCGCGGAAGTGGGAGGAATGCGACTGGCGATGGGCGCCGGTGTCGAGCTCCCGGGCGGACGGCTCACCCGCACCCCCAGCCTGGAGGCCCTGGTCTCCGCACACCCGGCGGGATTCAACCTGCCCCTGGTGAGCTTCGGGTCGGCGGCTCGGGTCCTCTCGAGGAGTGCGGTGAGCCTGCGCCCGCGGCGCGATCCAGTGACCGGCTGGGTGTCACTGCGGTGAGGGCGAATGCCGAGGTGTTGCTGCTTGAGGATGACGCGGAGCAGCTCGACGAGCTGCGTCTCCATTTCGCGTCGCAGGGGTTCCATCCCC
>JBEKAP010000248.1:0-2932 GCA_050015875.1 Candidatus Dormibacteria bacterium
ATCGCGACGCTGCAGGCCGGCAACTGGTGCAATCCCCCGAGCTCAGGCACCGGCATCCTGCCGACGGCCAACGTTTCCGGCGTACCCGCACCACTCGACGGCTACCAGACCCTGCCCTCGCTGCTCGACGCCTACCTCTGGGTCAAGACCCCCGGTCAGTCGGACGGCCAGTGCGACGCTGCCGGCGGGGTGAGAACCTGGAGCGACGCTGAGTACACGCCGCCGATCTCCGGTTGGCCGGCGACCACCGCAGCGACCTTCCAGACCTTCGACCCGCTCTGGAGCCTCCAGACGGGCAGCGTCTTCACCGACCCCGCAGCCGGAGCCTGGTTCCCGCAGCAGGCCCTCCAGCTCGCGGAGAACGCCAACCCGGCTCTCACCTTCCCCTTGCCGTAGCGGATAGCCACCTCCGCGGAGCGGAGCTCACCCGAAGGGGAGAGATCCAGACCGCCGGGGCGCTGGTCGGCAGCGCTCCGGCGGTCACTCAGCCTCAACGCGTGGCGGCGATCGCCCGGAGTACCGCGGGTTCCCCTTCGAGCTCGCGGCTCGGACCGGTGATCGACTCGGGCTTGCCGAAGAGGAAGCCCTGCGCCCGCGTCACTCCCAGCTTCATCAGCTCGGCTGCGACGCTCAACTGCTCGATGCCCTCGGCCACGACGTCGGCGCCGATCTGCTCCGCGAGCGCCAGGCACTCGAAGATGAGCGCCCGCGCCTCCACCTCCTGGCAGTGGTTGGTCACGCTGGCGTCGATCTTGATGACCTCGGGGCGGGTCGCGTAGAGGAGATCGACCCCGATTCCCGGACGCCCCGTGTCGTCGATGCCGATCTTGAATCCCGCGCGGCGGTAGACATCGACGCGGGCGGAGAGCTGGCCGAGGTTGGTGAAGCGGTCGGCGTCGGCGATCTCCAGCACGACGTTGGCCGGGGGCCGGCCGATCCAGCGCAGCAGGCTGCGCATCTGCTCGACGTCCTCATCGACGTCGGAGACCGCGGAGAGGTCGATGTTGAGGTAGAGCTGGGCGTCACTCCGGATGCCCTCGGCACCGCGGACCACGGCGCGCCTGCAGATCCAGTCCAGCTCGTTGGTCACCCCGAGCCGCTGGGCCGTGGCGAAGAACTCCTCGACGCTGTCGGCCCCGTCAAGGTTGATGGGCCGCGCCAGCCCTTCGTAGGCGACGATGTGCGCCTCGGGAAGGGTGACGATCGGCTGGTAGACAGGGTGGATCTGCTGTGAGGCCAGGGTCCGGCTGAGCAGGGTCGTCCATCCTCGCCCTGGGGCGGCGGCCGGGCGGCCGGTGATCGAACCGGCCACCCGGTTGCGTCCTTCGCGCTTGGCGCGGCCGAGCGCTTCGTCCGCCCGAGCCCACACCTCGGCCGAGTTCTCGCCGGCGGCGCCCACCGCCCAGCCGACGCTGACCCGAGCCGGGAAGGCTCCGCTGACGAGCTCGGACACCGCGGCACGCATGCGCTCGGCAACGCTGCCAACGACTGCGGTGGCCGCCCCGACGGTGAGGATCGTGAACTCATCGTCGCCGGTGCGGCTGACGACGTCGCGTTCTCGTGTCGAGGCCTGGAGAGCACGAGCCACGGAGCGAAGGGCATCATCGCCCGCCTCCCGGCCCAGGGCGTTGTTGAGCTGGTTGAGATGGTCGACGTCGACCGAGATGATGGCGTAGGCCTCGCGGACCTCCTGGCAGCGCTGCTCGAACGCGGCGTGGCCGATGAGGCCGGTGAGCCCATCGATCGGTTCCGGCGGCGTCCTGTCGACGCCGCGGGCGCGGACCAGATTGGAGACCGCCAGGGTGGCGATGCCACTCAGCCCCTCCACCATGGTGACCTCGGAGTCGTGGAATGCCCGATCGCGCCGGTCGACGAGCACCACCGCCCGGATCGCGGTGCCGGCATGGATGGGGCTGGCGATCCGCCGGGGCGAGGACCCGGTCTCCGCGAGGGTGTGGTCCCCGGTGACCGCAGCCAGGATGAGCGGATCGTCGCTCAGGAGACTGCTCTCCCCGACGGTGGACTCAGCTGCTGCGCCGTGCTCGCTGACCACCACCATCCTGTCGCCTTCGATCCGGTACACCCGGGCGATCACCGGGGACGCTGTGCGGGTCTTCAGAAGCTCGACGACGGCTCCGCCCGTCGCCGCCATCACCGAGTCGACATCTCTCTCCGCGCTGATGCGGGTCATGGCCTCGAGAATCCGGTCCAGTCGGCTGCCGTGACGGGAACCTCGCGGGCTGTTGCCCCGCCCGAGCCGGCCGATCTGACCGGGCCGATGACGAGCGGCGCGGCGTGGCGCCGTGCCATCGCCGCGCCGGACCAACGCGCTGGCGGCGGCGACGACAGCGCCGACCGCCGCGATGGTCATGGCCAGTGCCGCGGCGCGGCTGGCCGCCATGCTGTCAGCAGCGAGAGGCCCGTGGCTGTTCGCGAGGAGGTACGCGGCCACGAGCCCCGCTGCGGCCACCACCAGGGAGAGGGATGCCGCCCTGGCGCGCCCTGATCTGAAGGGGCGCGCGCAGGGCGGGGAGAGTGGGGGTCTGAGGGGGGTCCGAAGGTGGAGGCTCACGTCTCTTTCTTTCGTGGAGCGGTGGTGGGATGAGTTCATTCTCGGGTCCCGATCCCGTGCCCCCAAGAGCAACGAACGCCAAAGTTCTGTAGTGCACTTGCACTCGTTGGTGCGATCCGTCACACCACGGTGTCCGGCTGTCACCAGGTGGCGGTGGTGGCGTCGCATCGATTGCCCCACGCCGCAGGCGGCGTGGGGACCCTCCGCCCCACGCCGCAGGCGGCGTGGGGACTTCTTCGCATAGGGGCTCGTCGCCCCTCGCCGGCGCGGCACAGCCGCGCTCGGCTCACCCCGCCAATGGACGCCGCGGGCGGCGTGGGGACCCCTCTCCTGCTGACAGGGGCTCGCCGCCCCTCGCCG
>JBEKAP010000249.1:0-2927 GCA_050015875.1 Candidatus Dormibacteria bacterium
GAGAGCCGCGTCTGGTACCGGGTCACCGCCGTCTCGGGGCAGCTGCAACCCGGGCCGCTCACCTCGCCAAGGCGCCCGCAGGGGCAGGGGTTGGCGGCCGCCACCAGGACGAACTCGGCGGGGAACACCACGCTGGCCCGGACCCGGGCCACCGCCACGCGGCGTTCCTCGAGGGGCTGCCGCAGCGCCTCCAGGTGGGGCCGGGGGAACTCGCAGACCTCGTCCAGGAAGAGGACTCCTCGGTGGGCCAGGGAGACCTCCCCGGGTTGGGCGATACCGGAGCCGCCCCCGATGAGGCCGGCCCGGGAGACGGAATGGTGCGGAGCGCGAAACGGGGGGCGGAGGCTGGTCGCCGGCCGGTCGGAGAGACGGCCGCGCAGGGAGTAGAGGGAGGCGACCTCCAGCGCCTCGTCCGCGTCCAGATCCGGCAGAAGGCCGGCGAGGGCGCGGGCGAGCATGGTCTTGCCCGCCCCGGGAGGCCCGACCATGAGCAGGTTGTGCCGTCCCGCGGCGGCGATCTCCAGGGCACGCTTGCCCACCGCCTGGCCCCGGACGGCGGCCAGATCCACACCGCCGAGACCGCCGATCTCGCCCATGGCCGGTGCCGCCACCGGATCCAGCCGGAGCCGCCCCTCCAAATACGCGACCGCCACGGCGAGGCTCTCCACCCCGACGACCGCCGTCCCCTCCACCAGGGCGGCCTCGGCCGCGTTCTCCGCCGGGACGATCAGCCGCCGGATGCCCGACGCGGCGAGGCGCCGCGCCATCGGCAGCACCCCGATCACGCCCCGCACCCCACCATCGAGGGCCAGCTCGCCGATGGAGGCGACATCATCGAGGGGCAGCTCCCGCCCGGTGCGGAGCAGCGCCAGCGCAATCGCGAGATCGAACCCGCTGCCCTCCTTGGGGACCTCGGCGGGTGCCAGGTTGACCGTGACCCGCCGCTGCGGGAAGTCGAACCCGGCATTGCGGACGGCGGCGCGAACCCTCTCCCGCGCCTCCTGGATGGCCCGGTCGGTCAGCCCGACGATGGTGAAGGCAGGAAGCCCGTTGGCAACGTCGACCTCGACCGTCACCGGGACCCCGGAGAGCCCCTGCACGGCGCAGCTGATGGCGGTCGCAACCATACAATTCCGTATGATAGTCGAAATCGCAGTGTGCCGTCACAGGCAGGCGACCGCCGATGACCTCGATAGTGCACGAGGTTCCGCCGCAGACGACCGCCCGGCGCCTGGGGGATGCCCGCCGATCCGGCTCAGGCGGCCGGTTCCATGGCACAGACCCAGCTCTCCGACACGCTCTCCACGCTGCCGTTGCTCGAGTCGTTGGCCAGCGCGGTGGCCGTCGCCGAACCCGAGCCGTCAGAGCTCACCTGTGCGCTGAAGGTGGCGGTCTTGGCGTTGTTGGTGGACCAGCTGAGGGTGTCCCCGAGGCTGACGCTCTCCGCCACGGTGGTGGACGGGTAGCTCCCGGGGCCGCTGTAGGGGTTGATGACGAGGTCGAAGCCGAGATCCTGGCCGTTCACGGTGACCTCCGCGTCGCCCGGGTCGGGCGCCTGAAGCGCCGCTCCGGCCGAGCCCGCCCCCTCTTCCCCGTTCTCCGCCCAATCGGCGCAGCTCAACGCACCGGCCCCCTGATCCGAGTCGACGAAGCCGCCGCTCGCGTCGACCGCCCCGCTGATCGTGTAGCAGACATAGAGGGTCAGCCCGCTCGGCGCCGTGGCCGGTGCGGCGATGGGGCAACCGCCCGGTCCGGTGGTCGGGCCGGGGACGTTCGACGAAGGCGAGGTGCCGGGGCTCGTCGACGCGCCCGGTGCCGCCGACACCGCCACACCGGTGCCCACCGCTGAGGGGGTGGCCCCGCCCGTGGAATGCGCCGTGGTGGCCGGTGATCCGTGGCAGGCGGCGACCAGGCAGGTCAGCACCGCAAGGGCCGCGAAGAGGGGCTGTCGGCTCGTCATCCGCGGGCGATCATACGGGCAGGCCTTGGGCCGGGTGGGAGACGGACCGCGCCCTCAGCCTGCGACGGCGTCCCGGATGTGCTCGCAGCTCAGCAGCCGGAGCTCGCGATCCAATCGCACCGCCACCACATCGATCCGGCACGGCTGGTCTCCGCGACCGGAGGCCTGCCGGTATGCCTCCAGGAGGAGGCGCAGCTTGGCCTGCTTGCGCCGATCGACCGCCTCCTGGGGAAGTCCGAATCCGACCCCGCGCCGCGCCTTGACCTCGACGGCGACCAGCACGCCGGCCTCCTCGCAGACGATGTCCAGCTGGCCCAGCCGGCAGCGCCAATCCCGCGCCACCAGCCTCAGACCGCGCGCCCGGAGATGGGCGACCGCAGCCTCCTCCCCGGCGGCGCCCACCCACTGCGGGGTGGCCACCGGGGCAGGACCCGGAGGGTCAGACGTTCCCCGGCTCCGTCTCCTCGGCCGCGGCCTCGACCTCGCTGATCGGGGCGGTCTCCACCTCGTCGACGTCCGCGGGCAGGATGTCCTCCGCACCCGCCGCGGTCGCCGCCGGCTGGGCGCGGCGCACCGCGTCGGTCTCGGCCCCGACCGGCTGGCGGCGCTCCCGGATGCGGGCCCGTTTGCCGACCTTCTCGCGCAGGTAGTACAGCTTCGCCCGGCGCACGTCACCGTGGCGGAGAACCTCGATCCGGTCGATGCGCGGCGAATGCAGCATGAAGGTCCGCTCCACACCCACCCCGTGGGAGGCGATCCGGCGGACGGTGAAGCCGGCGCCGATCCCCGTCTTCCCGGAGAGGGCGATCACCACCCCCTCGAACACCTGGATGCGCTCGCGGGTGCCCTCGACGACCTTGACGTGCACCCGCACGGTGTCCCCGCTGCGAAGCACAGGGACCTCGGCCTTCTCCTGCTCCCGCTCGAGGAGCTCGACGACGTTCACTTCGTACCTCCAGAAATCGCG
>JBEKAP010000250.1:0-2884 GCA_050015875.1 Candidatus Dormibacteria bacterium
CACCTCGACGCCACAGAGCTGGAGGAGCCTCTCGGTGTGGTCACGTGTCGGCGCCCTCTCGAGCACGGTGGTGGGTCCATCGGCGAAGAGGCCGGCGAGCAGCACCGCCGTCTTCACCTGGGCACTCGCCACGGGAGGTTGGAAGCTGATCGCCCGAAGGGGGCGGCGCCCCTCGATGGTCATCGGGGCGGTGCCCTCGGGCCCCAGCCGCACGGCGGCCCCCATCTCCTGAAGCGGGGCGGCGATGCGGCGCATCGGACGCCGCATCAGCGAGCCGTCTCCCTCCAGGCGGGCGGTGATGGGATGCCCGGCGATGGCCCCCGCCAGCATCCGCATCGTGCTCCCCGAGTTTCCGCAGTCGAGGCGGTCGCTCGGGGCGGTCAGGGCGAGATCGGGCCCATTGCCCTCCACCATGGCGCGGCCGTCATCGTGGATGCGCAGGAAGACGCCGCAAGCCTCCAGGCACGACGCGGTGTGGGCGACATCCTCGCCCGGGGCCAGGCCACCCAGGTAGGTGCGACCGCGTGCCAGGGCTCCAAGGATCAGGGCACGGTGGCTGATGCTCTTGTCCCCGGGCACCCGCACCTCCCCGTCCAGCCGGAAGATGGGCGCCCGGTTGACGGGGGGGCTCATCGGGCCGCACCAGCCCCGCGCAGCCCGCGAATGAACCGCTCCGCGGTCGCCCCGGGGGCGTCGCCGCTCTTGCCGATGGCGTCGAGCAGGGCCGAGGCCACCACCACCGCCTCGCTGTGGCCGCTGAGGGCCTCGACGTGCTCGGGACGGGAGATGCCGAAGCCGAGGGCCCGGGGCAGGGCGGTCACCGAGCGCACCCGCTCCAGCAGGTCGATCGCCGCGGGGTGGACGCTCTCCCGCGCCCCGGTGGTGCCGGTCACGCTGACGCAGTAGACGAAGCCGGCCGCGGTGGCAGCGACCCGTGCCACCCGGGAGGTTGGGGTGGTGGGTGCCACCAGGGGGATGTGCGCCAGCCCGTGGGCACCGAGCGACGCGGCCAGGGAGGCCGCCTCGTCGACGGGGAGGTCGGGGACGATCACCCCGTCGATCCCGGCCGCCGCGCAGGCGGTCGCGAAGGCCTCGACGCCCATGGCGAGCACCGGGTTGATGTAGGTCATGGCCGCCACCGGGATGGTCAGGCCGGCCGCCCGAGCCTCGGCCACCTGGGCGATGGCGCGAGCCGGGGTCATCCCCTGCTCGAGGGCGCGCCAGCCGGCGCTCTGGATGGTGGGGCCGTCCGCCAGCGGGTCGCTGAAGGGGATGCCAACCTCCGCCGCCAGGCTCCCCGCTCGCTCAAAGGCGAGCAGCAGCGGAGCGGTGTCGCCGGGCGCTGGGAAGCCGGCCATCACGTAGGGGATGATCCCGGGTCGGTCACCCGCGCCCCGAGCGGCGAAAGCAGTCGCGAACCTGCCCCGCCCGGCGCCGCTCACGAGGCGCCCTCCCCCGCACCGCCGATCGCCCGGACGGTGTCGATGTCCTTGTCCCCCCGGCCGCTCAGGCAGACCAGCAGCCGGTGGCCGGGACCCAGCTCCCGCGCCCGCCGCTCGGCGACCGCCAGGGCGTGGCTGGACTCGAGCGCGGGGATGATCCCCTCCAGCCGGCAGAGACGGTGGAACGCGGCCAGCGCCTCGACGTCGGTGCAGGCGACATAGCGGGCGCGCTCCGCGTCGCGCAGAGCGGCGTGCTCGGGACCCACCCCCGGATAGTCGAGTCCCGCCGAGATCGAGTGGGTCTCGATCACCTGACCGGCGGCATCCTGGAGGAGGTAGCTGTACGCCCCGTGGAGAACGCCGGGCCTGCCCGCCTCGAGCGAGGCCGCGTGCTCACCGGACTCGATGCCGCGACCGGCCGCCTCCACCCCGAGCAGCTCCACGTCCTCGTCGTCGAGGAAGGCGGTGAAGATGCCGATGGCGTTGCTGCCCCCGCCCACGCAGGCGACCACCGAGTCGGGGAGCGCACCCCAGCGCTGCAGCGCCTGACGGCGTGCCTCGTCGCCGATCACCCGCTGAAAGCGCTTGACCAGGGTGGGATACGGGTGGGGGCCGACCACCGACCCGATGACGTAGTGAGTGTTATGGACATTGGTGACCCAATCCCGGATGGCCTCGTTGGTGGCGTCCTTGAGGGTCCTCGACCCGCTGTCGACGGGCCTCACCTCGGCGCCCAGCAACCCCATCTTGTAGACGTTCACCGCCTGGCGATGGGTGTCCTCCCGGCCCATGTAGACGACGCACTCGAGGCCGAAGCAGGCGCACACCGTGGCCGTGGCCACACCGTGCTGGCCGGCCCCGGTCTCGGCGATGATCCGGGTCTTGCCCATCCGCCGGGCGAGCAGAACCTGGCCGAGGGCGTTGTTGAGCTTGTGGGCGCCGGTGTGGACCAGGTCCTCGCGCTTGAGCCAGATCTCGGCGCCCCCGCCCGCCTCGGTCAGCCGGCGGGCCAGGGTCAGCGGGGTGGGGCGGCCGGCATAGTCGTGGAGCCAGCCGTCCAGCTCGTCGACGAAGGCGGGGTCGGCGAGGGCGGCGTTCATCGCCGCCTCCAGCTCCTCCAGAGCGGGGACGAGGGTCTCGGGCACGAAGGCCCCACCGTAGATGCCGAACCGTCCGGCGGTGGTCATCGTCACCCTCCCTGGGGGCCGGCGAGAACGGTCGCCAGCTTCCGACACGCCTCGACGGTGGCGAATGCCTCCCGAGCCGCGACCACGAAGTCTCGCACTCGGCCCGGGTCCTTGACGCCCGGGCTCGACTCCAGGGCGCTGCTCGCGTCGACCCCGTGGGGACGGACCCGCTCGATGGCCGCCGCGACGGTGTCGGGGGTCAGGCCACCGGCCAGGATGATCGGGCGGTGGGCGGCCACCTCCGCCGCGGTCTCG
>JBEKAP010000251.1:0-2871 GCA_050015875.1 Candidatus Dormibacteria bacterium
GGTTACGTGGCGTCGACGACCACGGTGAGCCGCTACATGAAGCAGCTCATGCTCGGCCGCGGGGTGAACCCGGTGGTCATCCCCAACGGCATCCCGGAGAGCGCCCTGGAGCGCCCCGATGCGGCCGCGACCGCCGCGATCAGGAGCGCTGCCGGCACAGCCTGCCTGGCCTTCAAGATCGGGCGCTTCACCCCGGACAAGGGGTGGACCCAGGCCATCGACGCCCTCGCGGAGCTGCGGGCCGAGGGTCTCGCCGCCCGCCTCCTGATGCGGGGGGGCATCGAGCCCTACGGAGCCGAGGTGCTGGCGCGGGCCCAGCACCACGGGCTGGCGGTCTGCGACTGGTTCGAGCCGGTGGACGACGCGGGCGGCGTGGTGCGCGCCCTCTCCGAGAGCCGGGGGGCGGCGGTGGTCAACCTCCGCCGCTTCCTCCCCGAGGCGGTGATCCCGGAGATCGACCTCGCCGCCACCGCCGTCCTCGCCAACTCCGGGCACGAGCCCTTCGGTCTGGTGGGGCTGGAGGCCATGGCGGCGGGCGGCGTCGCGGTGGTCGGGGCCACCGGCGAGGAGTACGCCCGCCCCTACCGCAACGCCATCGTCATCGAGACCGACGACGGCGCCGAGGTGGCCGCGGCACTGCGGGGCCTGGTGGACCGTCCCGCCCTGGCCCGTCGACTCCGGCGAGAGGCGCGGCACGACGCCCGGGACTTCACCTGGCCGGCCGTCATCGAGGGGATGCTCGAGCGGCTCCGCTACATGTCCTTCCACCAGCAGGTGCTGACCCCGTCCCCGGGCACTAGGCTGAGAGCGTGAAAGCCGTCGTCATGGCCGGAGGCGAGGGCACACGGCTCCGGCCGCTCAGCAGTCAGTCCCCCAAGCCCATGGTGCCCGTGGTGGGGACCCCGGTGATCGAGCACAACCTCCGGCTGCTCCGCGACCACGGCATCACCGACGTGGTGATCACCCTCCACCACCTCGGCGCCGACATCCGCAACCAGCTCGGGGACGGGTCGGACCTCGACATGGCCATCGACTATGTCGTCGAGGAGCGCCCCCTCGGGACCGCGGGCAGCGTGCGCAATGCCGCCCACCTGCTGGGCGACACCTTCCTGATCATGAGCGGCGACTGCCTGACCGACATCGATCTCTCCTGGGTCATCACTCAGCACCGCGAGCGGGGAGCGCTCGCCTCGATCGTTCTCACCGCGGTTCCCAACCCGCTCGAGTACGGGGTGGTGATCACCGGAGCCGATGCGAGGGTGGAGCGCTTCCTGGAGAAGCCGTCCTGGGGCGAGGTCTTCTCCGATCACGTCAACACCGGGATGTACGTGATCGAGCCCGAGGTCCTGGAGCGGATCCCGCCGGGCACCAACGCCGACTGGTCCCAGGACGTCTTCCCAGGGATGCTGGAGCGGGAGGAGCCCCTCTTCGGATTCGTCTCCGAGGGCTACTGGTGCGATATCGGCACCATCCCCTCCTTCCTCCAGGCCAACTGGGACGCGCTGGCCGGGCGGGTGCGCTGCCACATCCCCGGGCACCGCGAGGGCGATCTCTGGATCGGGCAGGACGTCGAGATCGGGATGGGGGCCGTCATCGAGGGGGCGGCCTTCCTCGGCGATGAGGTCAAGCTCAAGCCGGGCACCCACATCACCGGACCGGTGATCATCGACAAGTACTCGGTCATCGACGAGAACGCCCGGGTCGCCAACTCCGTCATCTGGCCCCACGCCTATGTCGGCGAGGGATGCCGGCTCCGCGAGGCGGTCATCGGCCGTGGCGTCACCATCAAGAACAACACGGTGGTCGAGGAGGGTGCCGTGGTCGGTGACGACTGCGTCATCGGCCAGGGCTCCCGGATCCAGGCCGGCGTCAGGATCTGGCCGCACAAGCAGATCGAGCCCGGCTCGACGGTCAACGAATCGGTCGTCTGGGCCGGGGAGTGGCGGCGCGGCCTCTTCTCGTCGTCGGGGATGACCGGCCTGATCAACGTCGAGCTGACCCCGGAGTTCTGTGCCCGGCTCGGGGCCGCCTTCGCGGCCACGCTGCCCCGCGGCGCCGCGATCGCGGTCGCGCGCGACCACGCCCGCAGCTCGCGGATGATCAAGCGCGCCGTCGTCTCCGGGATCGTGAGCGGCGGAGCCAGGGTGCGCGATCTCGACGAGCTTCCCGTGCCGGTCACCCAGTTCGCGACCCGGTACGGACGATCGGAGGCCGGCATCCACGTGCTGGTCTCACCGCTCGACCAGCGCTCCGCCGACATCCGCTTCTTCGACCACGACGGCCTGCCCGTCGACAAGCGCGCCGAGCGTCGCCTGGAGGGCCTCTACTTCCGCGAGGACTTCCGGCGTGCCGCCTTCTACGAGATGGGCGACATCGAGGAGCACATCACCGCTCTGCCCGACTACGTCCAGCATCTGATGAGCAGCGTGGACGTCGAGGCGATCCGCGCCGCGCGGTTCCGGCTCGTCATCGACTATGACTACAGCCAGGCGTCGCAGGTGCTTCCCGATGTGCTGCACGGCCTTGGGGTCATCACCGTGCCGCTCAACGCCGGGGTCGCCGAGGGGCCACGCCACCGCACCGTCCCGGCGGAGACGGCACTGATCACGCGCACCGTCAACGCCGACCTCGGCTGCCTCTTCAACGCCACCGGTGAGCGCCTCGCCGTCATCGACGACCAGGGCAGCGTGCTGACCCCGTACCAGCTCTTCGGAGTGCTGGCGCGATGGTGGTCGCACACCGGGGCGATGCTGGCTCCGGCCGCCTCACCGCAATGGGTGCGGGGCCTGGTCGAGGAGCAGGGGTCGAGCTT
This sequence comes from Candidatus Dormibacteria bacterium, assembly GCA_050015875.1. Classification (GTDB taxonomy): domain Bacteria; phylum Chloroflexota; class Dormibacteria; order Aeolococcales; family Aeolococcaceae; genus Changshengia. The sequence goes on from JBEKAP010000251.1 coordinate 2,813, forward strand.
CGTGGCGACCATCGGCGAGCCGAACCAGGTGCTCCGCGCCGCCGCGTCGCCATCGGCGT
>JBEKAP010000252.1:0-2866 GCA_050015875.1 Candidatus Dormibacteria bacterium
GGCCGCGTCCGCCCTGGCCGGGGTCATCGCCGACCCACGGGAGGAGAACTGATGGCGCGGGTCTTCCGCTTCGGGGACGGCATCTCCACCGATGCCATCATGCCCGGCCGCTACAACCTGACCACCGACCCGGCCGCGCTCGCCGCGGCCTGCTTCATCGAGAACCGCCCCGACTTCCATGAGACGGTGCGCGCCGGCGACGTGATCGTGGCGGGCAGCAACTTCGGCTGCGGCAGCTCCCGGGAGCACGCTCCGCTCTCGATCAAGGCGAGCGGGGTGAGCGCCGTGGTGGCACGGTCCTTCGCCCGCATCTTCTACCGCAACGCGGTCAACCTCGGGCTGCCCGTGATCCGCTGCGCCGATCTCCACGACGCCGTCCAGGACGGCGAGGAGGTCACCGTCGACATCGAGCACGGCACCGTCGTGGCCGGAGGCCGGACCTTCCAGGGCGAGGCCCCCTCGGCGGTCGCCCGCCGGATCAGCGAGGCCGGCTCGCTGGTCGATTTGATCAAGAATCACGGCTGGGCCGCCATCGAAGAGGTGGTCTGACCGTGCGCAACACCGAGGAGGTCTGACCGTGGCTGGATTGACCGCTGCATGTCCCGAGTGCGACGCCCAGGTGGCCGTCGGCGGCGACGCCGAGGTCGGTGAGATCGTCTCCTGCCCGGAGTGCGGTGCCGACCTGGAGATCCGGGGACTGGCCCCGGCCCGCCTCGAGGTCGCCCCGCCCGAAGAGGAGGACTGGGGCGAGTGACCCCTCCCCGTATCGGCATCCTCTGCTCGCGCATCCGGGTCGAGGAGAAGCTGCTCCTCCAGGCCTTCCGTGCGCGCGGCGCGGAGCCGGAGCGGATCGACGACGACGAGGTCGTCCTCGACATCCGCGGCCCCGGAGGCGTCCCGCCCCGATGGGACGTCGTCTTCGACCGCAGCCTCAGCCAGACCCGGGCGCTCGCCGCGCTCCGCGTCCTCGAGGCCCAGGGAGTGCGGACGGTCAACACCGCCCTTGTGGTTGCCACCTGCGGCGACAAGCTGGCGACCAGCGCGGCCCTGGCCGCTCACGGTCTGCCGTCCCCGCGGACCCTGGTCGCCTTCACCCCCGAGGCGGCGCTCACCGCCATCGAGGAGCTGGGCTACCCGGTCGTCATCAAGCCCGCGGTCGGCTCCTGGGGCCGGATGGTCTCCCGTCTCAATGACCGAGACGCCGCCGAGGCGGTGCTCGAGCACAAGCGCGCCCTCGGCTCCGCCGCCGACTCCGTCTACTACGTCCAGGAGCACGTCGACAAGCCGGGACGGGACATCCGCAGCTTCGTGGTGGGCGGCGAGACCATCTGCGCCATCTACCGGGAGTCGGAGCACTGGATCACCAACACCGCCCGCGGCGGTCACGCCTCCAACTGTCCGGTGACCGCCGAGATCGACCGCCTCTCCCGCGGCGCCGCGGAGGCGGTCGGCGGGGGGATGGTGGCCGTCGACCTCCTGGAGCGCGGCGACGGGGAGCTGCTCATCTCCGAGGTCAACCACACCATGGAGTTCCGCAACAGCATCGACACGACCGGCGTCGACATCCCCGGCCGGATGGCCGACCACGTGCTGGCCTGCGGGGCCACCGCCAAGGCGGCGTCATGAGAGCGAGGGTGGGTGGCGCGTCGGCGGGGGACGTCGTCGTAGGGGGGCTTTCGCCGGCGCGACGCGCAGCCGGCGGAGCGAGGGCGGGGCACGTCGTCGCCGAGGGGCTTTCGCAGGCACGAGATGCAATCGCGCCGAGAACGAGCGGCCGACGCCAAAGGCGTCGGACCGCGGTCCCCCCGGCGGCCATGTGCCCGGCCCTCGCAAACTCGGAAGCCGCGCCATGACCACGACCACCACGACCACCATCGCGGTCGACGACCTCCTGCTCGAGATGCTCGCCATCCCGAGCCCGACCGGCAGCGAATGGCGCCTGGCGGCCGCACTCCGCGACCGGCTGGACGGCGCCGGTTTCGAGGCCGAGATCGACCCGGCCGGCAACGTCGTCGCGGGCTGGGGCGACGGGGCTCGCGAGATCATGCTGCTCGGCCACCTGGACACCGTCCCCGGGACCATCCCGCCCCGGCGTGAAGCGGGCCGGATCTTCGGCCGGGGCTCGGTCGATGCCAAGGGCCCGCTGGCGGCGGCGCTGGCGGCCGTCTCGCGCCGGCCGAGAAGCGGGCCGGTGCGCTTCACGGTGATCGGCTGCATCGACGAGGAGGGGGACTCGCGCGGCGCCCGTCAGGTCGCGACCCGCCCCTCCCCCGCCGCCCTCATCGTCCTGGAACCGAGCGGGTGGGACGCGGTCACGGTGGGATACCGGGGCATCGTCCGGGCCGAGCTGCGCATCGAGGACGCGCTCCGCCATCGCGCCGCCCCGGAATCGACGGTCGCCGACCGGCTGGTGGCATTGCTCGCGCGCCTCCAGGGTCAGCTCGACGAGCGCGGCGCCGGTAGCAGCCCCTTCCACCGTGCCGACCTTCGGGTGACCGGGCTCGAGGTCCAGGACACGGGCCTCCGCGAGGCTGCCGTGGCACGGATGCAGTTCCGGCTGCCCCCCGACTTCGACACCCCCTCCCTGCTCGGGTGGCTGGACGCGGAGCGGGGCGAGGCCGAGCTTCTGGTTCAATTCGCCAGCGACGCGATCCACACCGCCCGGGACAGCCGGGTGGCCCGGGCCCTCACCCGCGCGATCCGCCACCAGGGGGGGGCTCCGCGGCACAAGGTCAAGACGGGAACCGCCGACATGAACCTGCTCGTCCCCCGCTGGGGCTGCCCCGCCGTCGCCTACGGCCCCGGCGACTCCCGACTCGACCACACCCCCGAGGAGGCCGTCGACGTCGTCGAGCTGGAGCGGGCC
>JBEKAP010000253.1:0-2841 GCA_050015875.1 Candidatus Dormibacteria bacterium
TGAGGTCGGCCCAGGAGATGCTCCGGCCGTACCGCTGCTTGACCGGCCAGAGCAGACGGCGGGCCTTGTCGAGGTTGGCGTTGTCGGGCCAGCTGTTGAGCGGCGCGAAGCGCTGCGTCCCCGAGCCCGCGCCGCCCCGCCCGTCGTGAATGCGGTAGGTGCCGGCGCTGTGCCACGCCATCCGGATGAACAGCGGGCCGTAGTGGCCGAAGTCCGCCGGCCACCACGCCTGCGAGGTGGTCATCACCTTGACGATGTCGGCCTTCACCGCCGCGAGGTCGAGCCTGCCGAACTCGGCCGCGTAGTCGAAGGTCGCGTCCATGGGATCGATGAGCGGGGAGTTCTTGGCGAGCGGCCGCAGGTTGAGCTGGTCCGGCCACCAGTGCTGGTTCGCCGTCGAACCGATGGCGGTGTGGGCGTGGCGCAGCACCGGGCACTTGGCTGCCGGCTCACCACTCTCCGAGGCGGCGGTGGGTCTCGGGTCTTCCTCGCTCATGCTGGTCCCTTCCCTATCTCATGCGGCTGATGGTTCCGGTCTCCGGCTCCGCTGTCGCCTCGCCGCCCGCTGGCAGGCAGGGCAGGTGCCCCAGTAGATGACCTCGGCTTCGTCGATGATGAACCCATTGCCGTCTGCGGCCACCAGACAGGGCGCGGAGCCCACCGCGCAGCGGACGTCGACGGTGGCGCCACAGCCACGGCAGACGAGGTGGTGGTGATTGTCGCCGACCCGGTCCTCGTATCGAGCCGGCGATCGAGCCGGCTGGACGCGCCGGAGGAGCCCGCTGCCGGTCAGGACGCCGAGCGCGTCGTACACCGCCTGACGGGAGACGGCGCCGATCTCGGCCCGAACCAGCTCCTCGATCTCGTCCACCGTGCCATGCGGTCGGCCGGAGACCGCTCTGAGGACGGCGAGACGCTGAGCCGTCACCTGCAGACCGTGCTGGCGCAGGTCGCCGGCCGCGGCCGCCACTTTCCCCGTGGGCACGAAATGCACTCTTGATCTAATTCTGGACATTGTCAAGAGTCGGTTCGACGCGATGCTCTCACCCCGGCGACCCGGACTCTCGTATTCGCCACGCCCTCCGGGGGTACCGATGGGAGACGATGGAGGGGTTGGAAGGATGTCGAAGCCCCGCGAGGCCGCGGCGCCGCCAAGCTCGGCGTGGTCGTCGCGGAGTGCGGTCAGCGAGCGGGTGGCCCCGCAAGGGGCTCCGCGTCCTGCTCCCGTCTCTGCTCATGCTGGCAGCGTCCTGCGGTCAGGGCTCGTCCGTCCCCTCGTCCACGGACGCTCCGTCGGAGGCGCCGATCACGGCGACTCCCTCGCCCACGCCGATCCCCACCCCGACCCCCACCCCGACGCCGACGCCCGCACCGACGCCGAGCGCGAGCGTCATGCTCTCCGTCCAGACCGAGCCCGAACCCAACAACTACGCGCATCGGAACTACTGCGCCGAGGGGGCGATCGCCGTCCTGCTGTCGACCTGGACCACGACGGTGCCCTCGATCGATGCCATCGGCGCCGCCGCGCACGTCACCGAGTCCTACGGAACGACGGGAGCCAACGCGGTGCTGGCCATCAACGCATACCTGGAGCAGATCACGGGCACGGCGAGCTACGCGTACGCCGGGACCCACGTGACGTCACTGCCGATCTTCGAATCACAGCTCGGGACCGACCTCTCGGGGCTCGGACGCCTCACCACCGCGGGTCACGGCAGCCCGGTCCTCGTCCACGTCATGACCGCCACCCTGCCGGGATGGGGCGGCTATGAAGCGCAGCACATGATCGCGGTGTACGGGTATGACTTCACGGCGGGGACGCCCGCCGGCGACACCGTCACCTACGTGGAGAGCGCAGGCTCGGTCGCCGGATACAACGGCCCTCCGGAGGAGACGATCTCACTGGCTGCGCTCTGGACCGCGATGCAGAACTACAACACGGACATCCTGAGCGATCCGGTGACCGTCATCTCCTGACCGGGTCTGCGGCGGCTCGCCCGTCCGGGCTCAGAGGGCGAGCTCCTCGCCGGCCTCGAGCGGCCGCCGCCGGCCCGGCGCCAGCACCCATGCCCGCTGCCGGCCCCTGACCACCCAGCGGGCCAGGTCGGCGTCCTCGCTGACGATGGCGGTGTCCTCCTCGATGCCAACCAGCGTGACGCTGTCGGGGAGATGCACGGCCGCCCAGTGGGAGATGCCGGGAAGCCACCGTCTCATGCGGTCGAAGTGGGGGATGACGCGCAGCCTCGGGACCACTCCCAGGCCTGCGTGTGACGGGCGCGTGAGGTGGCGGAGGTCCGGCACCCAGGAGGTGAGCGCCATCGCCCCCGCGCTGCAGCCGGCCAGCGCTGCCCCGCCCTGCCACGCGTCGGCGATGGCAGCCCACAGGCGGGATCCGCGGAGCGAGTCGGCGAGGTGGGCGGGACTGCCCCCGGAGAGGTAGATGAGCCCGGCACCGGCGACCAGGGCGGCATTGGCCGGGTCGTCGGCCGCAGTGTGGTCGAGCGCCGCGATCGGAACCGCCTCGACCCCGAGTCGCGCCGCCTGCTGCCGGCCCAGGGCGATCCAGCGGGCGACCGACGCCTGACCCTCCTCACCGGCCGCCGTGGGCAGCTGCACGTACCGGGCCGGTCTGCCGGCGATCAGAGCGGCCTCGACCTCGAGCATCACCGGCAGGTACTCACCGCTGCCCACCAGGGCGACCGGTCCGGGCCGCACCACCATCGCCCCGCCTACCGCCGCGTCAGGTCCGCTTCCGCCTGGGGATAGCGGTCGCCTGCCACGATGATCTCTGAGGCGCTGGCGTCGATGCTCCGCAGGTCGTCGGGGGTCAACAGGACGGCG
>JBEKAP010000254.1:0-2827 GCA_050015875.1 Candidatus Dormibacteria bacterium
GGCGCCGTGAAGCCGCCCTCTTCCCCTGTCTTCTCGGTCAACACCTCTCCCGTTGCAGGTCCTGGCGGCTGCAATCTACCTTATGGAGGGGTAGGGGAGCCCGCCGCCGGGCCCGGGTGACCAGCCTACGCCCTTGGAGAAGAAATGGGCACCCCCTCGTGGAGAGGCACAATCCTCCGATGCGCGCCCCGTCCCGCCCGATCGTCCTCGTCGGCCTCATGGGCTGCGGGAAGACCACGGTCGGGTCCGCACTGGCGGATCGCCTGGACCGGCCCTTCTGGGACGGGGATGCCAGGCTCCTCGAGGTGACCGGGATGACCGCCGCTGTGCTCGGCGCCGAGCGGGGCCTCGATGTCCTCCACGGCCTCGAGCTCGAGGTGATGTCGCTGGGGCTGGCTCACCGCCCACCGTCGGTGGTGGCTGCCGCCGCTGCCGTGAGCCTCGACCCGAGGCTGCCCGGGCTCCTCCTCGACGCCTGGACGGTCTGGCTGCGGGTGGAGGTCACCCATCTGGTCTCGCGCCTCCAGCGCGACGACGGCCACCGGCCGCTGCTCGGCGGAGATCTCCTGGCCACCCTCCGCGAGATGGCTCGGGTCCGCGACCCGGTCTACGCGCAGGTGGCGGATCTGACCCTGGACGCGAACCGCACCCCGGTGGGGGCGCTCGTCCAGCGGATCGTGGAGGCACTCCCGGCCGGCGTCTGAGGCTCGGTGCCGGGTCGGCCGATCGGTGCGCGGTCAGACGAGTGGTGCCCTGCCATCCTTCTCCCAACGCTTAACCCGGGCGCCGCCAGTCGTTCACGCGGCATCCCTCATCGTGTGGCATGAGGAGCGACGTGAGAACGTCCTCCAACCCACCCAGAAACCCCACCTCCGTGCGTGCCCGGGCCGGCTTGCCGGCCCGGGCTGTCGCGCGTTTACCAGGGTGTCGAAGGTTGTCCGACACCCTGTCCGGGGAGCTGGAAGCTGCGCGCGGCCCTCGGGAGTGCGGTGCCCAGGAAACCCATGCCTCCCGCCACGTGCGCAGCTGTGACGGTCCGGTGACGCCGCCGTCAGCCGGGTGCGGGAGCCGGCGAATAGGCTCTGCGTGGGGTTGCGGCGAGCCCGACCCCCCATTCATGCAGGTGTCGTTGAACCCACACCAGAGCGGGCGCATCCGGCTGTCTCGCGGAGCCCGGCGAATCGCCGGCGGCTTCGCGGAGCGGCTGCTGCGCGCCCTCTCGCGCCCTCTGATCGCCCCGGCGCTCGCGGCCTTCATGGTCGCCGTCTCGGCCGGCTTCGCGCTCCACGGCCTCCTCAACCCCCTGCGCACCGACTACATCGCGATGCTGAGCGGCGCCCGCGTGCTGGCCGATGGGGGCTGCCTGTACTGCCACGCCGCCCAGCTGCAGGTGCAGGGGGTGCTCCTCGGCCACCCTCGTCCGGCCTATGACCCCTTCCTGGAAACCCCTCTGGTGGCCCTCGCCTACCGGCCGCTGCTCGCCCTCTCGGCGGCATGGGGCTTCGCCGTGTTCCTCGCCGCTTCGGCCCTCTGTGCCGGGCTCGCCGGGATCCTTCTCTGGCGGCGGATGGGACTGGCCGTCCACGGCAACCGGGGCCTGCTTCTGCTCGCCCTGGCCCTCGTCTCGGTCCCCGCGGCGTGGAACTACCGGCTGGGACAGATCGACGCCCTGCTCGTGCTCCCCCTGGTCGCCGGGACCGTCCTGCTCGCGGCCGACCGGCACTTTGCCGCCGGATTGCTGCTCTCCCTGCTCGTGCTCAAGCCCCAGACCGTCTGGCTGGTCCCGGTCGCACTCCTCGCGGTGGGGGAGTGGCGGGTGGTCGTCGGGATGGCGGTGGGCGCGGCCGGTCTGGCCGGGGGCTCGCTCTGGCTGGTCGGGCCGGCTGGGATTGGCCAGTGGCTCTCGCTCCTCGGTTCGGCCGGCCCCGCCGTCTCCACCAGCAGCGGTCTTCCCGGCGCCGTCGCCAGCCTCCTGGGCAACACCGCCGGCTTCGTCGCAGCGGCGGCGCTCGGTCTCCTCGCCTGCGTCTGGACGTGGGGGAGGCGCGGCATCCTCGGCGGCCGGCCCGTCCACGTCCTGGCCCTGGGGATCGCAGCATCGCTGCTGTTCGCCCCCCACGTCTACGCCTACGACCTGATCGTGGCGGTCGTCCCCCTGGTGCTCCTGGCCCGGTGGGACCTGGCGACCGCGATGGCGGCCGCGGTCCTGCTCAACCTGGCCCACCTGGTCGACACCTTCCTCATCGTCTCCGGACCGCACCTGGCCGCGCTCGCCCTCTGCGTCATCGTGGCGCTGCTGGTCATCCAGCCCCCAGACCGGGTGGCGCCCGCGTCGCACCGTCCCGATCGCCGTCAGCTCTCGGTGGCCAGCTCCACGCAGACCGGGGCGTGATCCGAGGGCGCCGTGCCCTTGCGCGCCTCCCGGTCGATGTACGCGTCGATGACCCGTCGCGCGGGCGCCCGGCTGAGCAGGACGAGGTCGATGCGCATCCCCATCCCCTTGTGGAAGCTGCCCGCGCGGTAGTCCCAGTAGGAGAACGGCCGTCCCTTGAGGGCGCGCGGCGCGACATCGGTCAGGCCGAGCTCCAGGAGCTGCGCCAGCGCCGCCCGCTCGGGAGCGCTGACGTGGGTGGAGCCCGCGAACTCCGCCGGGTCCCAGACGTCGTCGTCGGTGGGGGCGATGTTGAAGTCGCCGCACACCGCCAGCTGAGCACCCGTATCCAGCTCGGCGCGGAGCGCGTCGCGCAGGGCGGCAAGCCAGGCCAGCTTGTACGCGTAATGCGGATGCTCCAGCTCCCGCCCGTTGGGGACGTAGATCGACCAGACC
>JBEKAP010000255.1:0-2818 GCA_050015875.1 Candidatus Dormibacteria bacterium
GGCGCTCGGCGGCAGCCTGGTTAGAATCGGCCGGGCCAGTCATGCACGAAACCGTCAGCAGGAGCCGGAGTCCCATCGCGTGATCTCTCATCTCACCGACCGAGTCTGGACCGACGATCTGAGCGACCGCGTCGGTGAGAGGGTGCAGCTCAAGGGCTGGCTCCACCGGCTCCGCCGGCTCGCCGGGGTGAGCTTCCTCATCCTCCGCGACGCCCACGGGACCGCCCAGGTGGTCGTGCAGGACCCCGAGCTGGTCGAGCGCTTGGCCCGGCTCCAGAACGAGTCGGTGCTCGGCGTCGCCGGGGTGGTGGTGGCCGAGCCGCAGGCTCCCGGTGGGGTCGAGATCCACGACCCGGCCGTGACCGTGATCTCCGAAGCCGACGACGCTCCCCCCTTCGACCTCTACCGGCCGGTGATCAAGGCCCAGCTCCCGACCATCCTCGACAACGCCCCGGTCGCGCTCCGCCATCCCCGCCGCCGTGCCTACTTCGCCATCCAGGCGGCCTCGATGGCCGGCTTCCGCGGCGCTCTGCACGATCTCGGCTTCACCGAGATCCAGACCCCGAAGATCGTCGGCTCGGCCACCGAGTCCGGGGCCACCACCTTTGCGCTCGACTACTTCGGCAAGACGGCCTACCTGGCCCAGAGCCCGCAGTTCTACAAGCAGGTGATGGTGGGCGTCTTCGAGCGGGTCTATGAGGTCGGCCCCGTCTTCCGGGCCGAGCCGCACGACACCGCGCGTCACATCAATGAGTACGTCTCCCTCGACGCCGAGATGGGCTTCATCGAGAACGAGTACACGGTGATGGGCGTGCTGACCGCGGCCATCTCGGGCATGCTGGCCGCCATCGAGCGGGACGCGCCCGGGGCACTTTCCCTGCTCGGACTGGAGCTGCCCACGGTGCCGCAGCCGATCCCCGACATCCATTTCCTCGACGCCCAGGCCATGATCACCGCCGCCACCGGCGAGGATCTGAGCAACGAGCCCGACCTCTCGCCCGGCAACGAGCGCTGGCTTGGCGAGTGGGCGAAGCGCGAGCATGGCTCGGATTTCCTTTTTGTCCGCGGCTTCCCGATGAGCAAGCGCCCCTTCTACACCCATCCCGACCCGGAGAAGCCGGGCTTCGCCGCCGGTTTCGACCTCCTCTTCCGGGGGATGGAGCTCGTCACAGGTGGCCAGCGGCTGCACCGCTACCAGGACTATGTGGATGCGCTGGTCGCACGGGGCGAGGACCCCGAGAACTACGCCGCCTACCTGATGGCCTTCCAGCACGGGATGCCTCCGCATGGCGGTTTCGCCATCGGTCTGGAGCGCTGGGTCGCCCAGCTCGTCGACGCGCCCAACGTGCGCGAGACGACCCTCTTCCCCCGGGACCTCAACCGCCTCGCCCCCTGCCCGGGCGTGACGTGCGGCGGCGAGACGGCATGCCCGGCCGGCAACCCGCTCAGGTGGTGTCGGGCGCGCGAGCCGGGGATCCTGCCGTGGCGTAGTCGTCGGCGGCGGGGGGCAGTGCGAGCATGCCGTCGTCGGCGCGGATCAGGCGCCAGCCGCCCTCGTGCACCCTCCAGTGGTGGGCGCGGCAGATGAGGACAAGATTGTCGAGATCGGTCGAGCCCCCCTGGGCCCAGTGGCGGAGGTGGTGGATCTCCCCCCAGGAGGCCGGCCGGTGGCAGCCCGGCCAGACGCAGCTCCGGTCCCGGGCCTGGACCGCCCGCCGGGTCGCCGCCGCCGGCACCCGGGTCGCCCGGCCCACGTCCAGGACCGCGGAGCCGGCCCCGAAGACCACCCGGGTCACCGCGGCGTCGCAGCCCAGCCGGCGCGCGGTCTCACCGGCGATCGGTCCGCCCAGGTCCAGCTCGGCGGCCGGGGCTCCCGCCCTCCCCTGGACGGTCGCCAGGGTGGCGGTCACCTGGAGGTGGGGACGCCGGCCGGAGTGCTGGGGCAGCACCCCGGTGTCCAGGGCGTGGCCGGCCAGCTCCACCAGGGCGTCGGCGAAGCGCCGCTCCCGGCAGCGGTCGTCGCCCTCCCCGGAGGGACGGGCGAGCGGCTCCAGGGCGGCGCGCAGGGTGGCCCCCGCCTCGCTGTGCAGGTAGCCCCGGAGGGAGAGGGCACCCCCCTCGATGGTCTTCAGCTCCAGGGAGCGGGCCTCCACCTGCTCGACCTGCTCGGTGAGGAAGCGGCGGGGATCGGCGCCGTGGCGGAAGTGGGCGCAGTCGTGGCGGAGCTGCAGGACGGAGTGGACCCGGGCCTTCTGGAGCAGGGTCCGCTCGGTGAACCGGGGCGGGAAGGGAGCACCCGGCGCGGCATCCGGGTCGGCACCCGGGTCGACAGCACCTGAGGCGGCGGCATCCGGCAGGCCGGCGGCATCCGGCAGACCGGCGGCGAGCAGGTCGATGGCGGCGACGGGCAGGCCGGCCACCCAGTCGGCGGTCCTCGCCATCAGGGCCAGGTGGGCATAGCCGATCTCGCCCGCGATGAGCGCCCGGGTGCTCTCCGGCATCCGGGGCGCGTGCGCCCCGACCACCAGCGCGTTCCAGGCCGCGGTCCCGGTGAGGTGGCACTCCTCCTTGACCCAGTCGGTGGGCGAGGGATGCCCCTGCCACTCCAGCTCGTCGCAGCCGGCCAGCTCGGTGACCATCCCGGCGAACTCCAGCTCCATCCGGTCGATGAGACGGCGCCAGCCCACCAGCTCGGCGCGGACCACCTCGCCCCGCCGCCCACCCCGGGGCCGGGCGCGGAAGCGGTCGAGCACGGCACCGACGGCGGCGAGCTGCTCGCCGACGCCCCCAGGAAGCCCCACCTCTCTGACGGTCATCG
>JBEKAP010000256.1:0-2812 GCA_050015875.1 Candidatus Dormibacteria bacterium
CGACGACCGGGCTCGACCCGCAGGGGCGCCTGGAGGTGTGGCGGGCCGTCAGGGAGCTCGCCGGGCAGGGCACCACGGTGCTGCTCACGACCCAGTACCTGGACGAGGCCGAGCAGCTCGCCGATCGGATCGCGATCCTCCACGGAGGTCGGATCATCGTGGACGGCACCCTCGCCGAGCTGAGGCGGCTGCTTCCACCCGTCAGGGTCGAATACGTCGAGAAGCAGCCCACTCTCGAGGACGTCTTTCTCGCCATCGTCGGCGGCGGTGGTGAGGGCCGCGACATCGGCATCGACGCTGGGCCGGCACGGAGGAGTGAGGAGCGACCATGATCAAGCACTTCTTGGGTGACACCGCCGTCCTGACCGGGCGATCTCTGCGCCACATCTCGCGCAGCCCGGACACCGTCATCACGACCGCGATCATGCCGATCGCCTTCCTGCTTCTGTTCGTCTACGTGTTCGGTGGCGCGATCAGGTCAGGGTCGCATTCGTACGTCAGCTACCTGCTGCCCGGCATCCTGTTGATCACGATCGCCTCGGGCATCTCGTACACCGCATACCGGCTCTTCCTGGACCTGCAGAGCGGCATCTTCGCGCGATTCCAGTCCTTGCCGATCGCACGGTCCTCCGTGCTGTGGGGGCACGTGCTGACCTCGCTGGTCGCCAACCTGATCTCGGTGGTGGTCGTCGTGCTCGTCGCCCTCCTCATCGGTTTCCGCTCGGGAGCGGGGGTGCTCGCGTGGCTCGCGGTGGCCGGCATCCTGATGCTCTTCACCCTGGCGCTGACGTGGATCGCCGTGATCGCCGGTCTCTCCGCGAAGTCCACCGACGGCGTGAGCGCGTTCTCTTACCCCTTCGTCTTCCTGCCGTTCATCAGCTCGGCGTTCGTGCCCACCAGCACCATGCCAGGCCCGGTTCGCGCCTTCGCCGAGTACCAGCCGGTGACGCCGATCGTCAACGCGATCCGCGACCTGTACGCGCAGCGGCCGCTCGGCGGCGAACTCTGGATCGCCCTGGCCTGGTGCGTCGGCATCCTGGCTGCCGCATGCATCGTCGCCGGGACCATCTATCACCGGAGGATCACCTAGGGTGCAGGGCAGAAGCTCTTGAGGGGCGCGCGGAGACCCACCGGTGGCTGGGCGGATCAGGAGCCGGCGACCCCAGGCATGGCGGTGACCCGTCGGGCGTGGCGGAAGGAGGCCGCCACTCGGGCAGCGGTGGGCTCGTCGCCCAGGGGCATGACGTGAAGCGCGTCCACGATCGGAAGATCGGCCAGACGCTGAGCCATCTCCAGGGCCAACTCGCGTCCTCCCCCGGCGCACACCTGCGCATAGGCTGAATCAGGAAGGTCGCAGCCAGGCAGGGAGCGCGCACGGTCAGCCATGGCGCGAGAGCGCAGGACCCCCACGGTCACGTAGACGCGCAGTCGCTTCGACAGGCCCGCCTCGCCAGCGCGATCCAGGAACCGGGTGAGTGTGGGGATGCTGAAACACATCTGGGTATGAGCGAAGGTTGCCCCGCACTCGAGCTTGCGCTGCAGAAGCCGCAGCTCTCTGTCCGGATCCGTGGCAAACGGGTTCACCACGCAGCCTCGGGCGATGGGTAGCGGGGCCAGCCACTCCCCGGCGGCAGCGAGGAGCTGCGTTCCGGTCATGTCGCCGACGCGGGGTATCCCGGGAACGTCGTCGCCGTGCAGGCAGACGATTCCGTCGCAGCCGAGGGCGGCAGCGCCGATGACCTGACTCTGGAGCGCGAGCCGGTTGCGATCCCGCGCCGATACGTGGATCACCGTGCGAACCCCCTGCTCCCGTGCCAGGGCCACGGCCGCAAGTGGCGACATCCGCGCCTCTCCGGCGTGATTGTCTGTCAGCACGACGATTTCGACGTCATGCGCCAGCTCGGCGATCCGCTTCGTGACGCGTGCCGTATCAGGGTGCGCGGGTAGGGAGATCTCGGCTGAGGTGAGCGCCCGGTGGGGCATCCACGGATCATCGCGCAGGCAGCGGCCACGGCGAATCGTCGATGCGTCCCTCGGCGCGTCTCCGGCTACCCGGCGCGTCCTCAACGCCTCGAGCCGGCATGCGCATCCGCGCCGGAGGAACTCGCCGGCGGTCGGCGCAAGCGCCCACACCCTCGGGTCATCTCCGCGAGCGGCGGTGAATCAGAGGGTGTCCCGCCCCTCGTCGCACACCATTCGGAAGTCGCAGTGGCCGCACCGCCAGCCGCTCGGCTTGGGGGGGAAGTCGTGGGTGCGCCGGGCCTCGGCCAGCTCGCGCGCGGTGCTCTCCACCTGGAAATGGAAGCGGCCCAGGGCGACGGAGTCGAAGGTCATCCGGCTGACTTCGGCGGTCTGCAGCCAGTGCAGCTCGACGGTGGCCTCGTCGCTGTGCTGCTCCCGGGCGAGTGCGACCGCGTAGGCGCGAACCTGGAGGTCCTTGCGCAGCGACTCCTCCTCCCGCGGCGGCCCGGTCTTGTAGTCGATGACGACCTGCACCCCGCCCGGCCCGGCGTCGATGCGGTCGAATCGACCCGTCACGTCGCCGGCGGTCACCGCCAGGGTGAACGGCTGCTCGACCATGAGGGGCTCGGCGTCACGCCACCCGGGTGACGCCGCGTAGCGCCGGAGCTGGCTCTCGCCCAGGCCGCGCAGCTCGGCGTGGGCACCCTTGGGGCCGCGCGAGGCATCCCATGCCTCGCTCCACAGCCGGGCCGCCTCGTCGGGCCCGGCCTCGACCCCGGCCTGGCGCAGGGCCGCCAGGGCCTGGAGGACGGTGTGGACCAGGGTCCCGTACCAGCGCTGCGGGGAGGCG
>JBEKAP010000257.1:0-2809 GCA_050015875.1 Candidatus Dormibacteria bacterium
ATGGAGAGGGTGTACTCCGCTCCGGCAAACTTCTCGGATTCCGTCTTGCGCCCCGGGATCACCGGGATGCCGAGCCACTCCTCGGCCAGCTCGCGATAGCACTCGAGCCCGGTGTCGACCTCGGCGGCCGCCTGGGCATGGGTCTCGTGGAAGGTGTGGGCCTCCTGCCAGAGGAACTCGGAGGTTCGCAGGAAGAGCCGGGTGCGCTTCTCCCAACGCATCACGTTGGCCCACTGGTTGATCAGCACCGGGAGGTCGCGGTAGCTGTGGATCCAGTCCGCGAACATCGAGCAGATGATCGTCTCCGAGGTCGGCCGGATCGCCAGCCTCTCCTCCAGCTCCTTCTGCCCGCCCTGGGTCACCCAGGCCACCTCGGGGGCGAAGCCCTCGACGTGCTCGGCCTCCTTGAGGAGGTAGGACTCCGGGATCAGCAGCGGGAAGTACATGTTCTCGTGCCCGGTCCGCTTCAGCATGTCGTCGAGCGCCCGCTGGATCCGCTCCCAGAGGGCGTAACCGTAGGGGCGGATGACCATGCAGCCGCGGACCGGCGCGTAATCCGCCAGCTCGGCCCGGCGCACCGTGTCGGTGTACCAGCGGTCGAAGTCCTCGCTCTTGCGCGTGATCGCCTTGGGCATCGCGGATCGTTCGTCAGCCATGGCCGCCGAGTTTACCGGGTGGGCCGCGGCTGAGACCCTCCGACTAGCGCGGAACCACCGCTGCCGGTGCGGGCGCGACCGCGCCTCGCGTCGCCGGGTCCAGCAGCAGCCACAGCGTGACCGCGGTGACGGCGAGCTCCAACACCGGCCCCAGCGGCGGCCCGCCTCCCGGGGTGAACGCCGTGAACACCACGGACAGGGCGACCAGCACGACCAGGAAGGTCTGGACGCCGATGGCGACCCGGAGCGCCCGGCGCCGTCGCGGCAGCATGACGCCCGAGGCGATGAGAAGCCCGACCAGGGTTCCCACCACCAGGATCACCGCCCCGACTGCGAGTCCCATGGACCCGAGGAGGCCCGGTGCACGACCGGGGCCCACGAAGATGGCTCCGAGGAAGCCCATGGCCGAGAAGAGCAGGACCAGCCATAGGCCCATGACTCCCAGCACGCCGGCCTCGACGAAGAGCAGCACCCTGACCGCGGTGATCTGCCACGGACGTGACCGAAGAGACTGCCAGCGCTGCCCATCCCAGACCTGGAGCCCGTCCGCCGATCTCATGCTGAACGCCGCCACCCCAGGCGGCGCCGGCGGCGGCGGCGGGGCGAGCGGCACCCACCGCTGGCCATCCGGAGAGAGCGAGCCGTTCGTCGTCATGGTACCTCCGCACATGCTGCCACTCCGCCGACGCGCGTGGTGACGCCTCGGTCGCGTCTCCATTCGGCTCGTGCGCCCGAGGTTCCCTCCTTTGCCGCGGCAACGGAACTGGGGCGGTAGACGGGGGGGTGAGTGCTGAGCGCAGGCTCTGCGCAGGCAGCAGCTGCGATGCTGCTGAGCAGAAGGCGCCGAGCGCCAATCAGGGCGCTGGGACGCCTGGGCCGAAGCGAAGCACCACACCCGCGTCTCCCGAGGGGTGCGGAAGCCCTCGCTGTCGCGCTCCCTCGGACGGCGGTCATGCGGTCGCGATCGAGAAATCGGAGCCGACCGCAACCCTGCTCACCCGGGTGCCGCCGGGTGTCGCAACCGGTGCCGGCACGTCGACCGTACCCGTGTCTTCGGCCATCCCCCAGGAGAGGATCGAGCCACCGGACGTCACCGCCAGGCTCGACCAATCGTAGGCGGCGATATCGGCCACCCGGGCTCCGGCGGGCAGCCTCACCGCCACCGGGACGTCGCGCTTGGTGGTCGTGCCATCCCCGAGGTCACCCGACACATTGTCCCCCCAGGCAAACAGGGTGCCCGCGGAGGTCAGGGCCAGCGCGTGGTTCAGCCCTGCGGCAACGGCGGTGACCTGGGTGCCGGTCGGAAGGTCGACCAGCACGGCGGTCGTGCTGCCGTCACCGACCGCGTCACCAAGCTCCCCATCTCTGTTATCCCCCCATGAGTAGACGCTGCCCGTCGAGCTGACGGCGAGGCTGAAATCGCCACCCGCGGCCACGGTCGTGAGGTCGGTGCCCTGCGGGACGCAGACGTACCCGGACGTGCCGTCGTTGGGAGTGGGATCGGGGGCACCGCCTTCCCCGAGGCGGTCGTCCCCCCAGGCGAAGACGCAGTTGGGCTGGCCGGCTATCAGCGCCAGGGCGTGGTAACCGCCAGCTGCGATCGCGGTCGCTCGCATCCCGGAGTCCAGCTGGCTCACCGGGACGGGGAGGTCACTCTGCGCGCTGGTCCCGTCTCCCAGATTGCCAAAGAAGTTGATGCCCCACGAGTAGATTGCCCCCGTGGAGGTCAGGGCGAGCGCGAAGCCGTTGCCGGCGGCTATCGCCGTGGCCACCGTTCCCTCCGGGAGATCCACAAGGACGGGGAATTCGCTGTCGGTCGTCGCACCGTCGCCGAGCTCGCCCCACTCGTCGTCACCCCAGGCGAGCACCGAGCCGGTCGTGGTCAGGGCCATGGCGAAGTCATCCCCGGCGGCGAGGGCGCTCACGGTCGTCCCTCCGGGAAGCGATACCCTCACCGGATTGCGCGCCGCGTCGCTCGTCGATTGGTCGCCGAGGGCTCCGCTCGAACTGCCGCCCCAGTCGAACACGGTGCTGGAGCCGCCGCTCGCCGATGGCGCGATGGTCGGGACCGGCGTCGCGCGGGCCGGGGGGTTGGAGAGCGCAGCCGGACACGCCGGTTTGGTCGGCGGCCCCGCGCTCCCGGTGGCGGTCAC
>JBEKAP010000258.1:0-2786 GCA_050015875.1 Candidatus Dormibacteria bacterium
CCGCGGCGACCAGTCCAGGTCGCTGATCTGCTGGCTGGAGAGCTCGATCACCCAGAGAACGGGCGCCGGGTCGGGATGGAGGTGGGCGAGCACGGGGACGCCGATGTTGCCCGCGAGGATGGTGCGCATCCCCGCGGCGCACGCCAGGTGATCGATCAGGGAGCTGGTCGTGCTCTTGCCCTTGGACCCGGTGACCGCGATCACCGCGTCTTCGGCATGCTCCGCGCCCCAGAGATTGGTCGCGGTGGTGACCCGGGTGGCGGCGGCGACCCGCGCCGCGTCATCGCGGTAGCGGCTGACGCCGGGGGAGCGCACCACGACGTCCGCGGCGGCGAGGCGGGCGATGCCCTCCTCGCCATCGAACCACGGCAGCGCCGCGGCGGGCGCACGCTCGGCATCGGTGGGCGGCGCGTCGGTGACGATCTCGATGCCGGCCGGGGGCGAAGCCATCGCGTTCAACGCGGCCAGGGTCGCGCGGCCCTCGCGACCGAAACCCCAGAGCGCGACCCGCAGGCCTCCCAGCTCATCCAAGCGCATCGGCGAATCTCCCGTACGCGGGGGGCAGCGCGTGCTCGAGCGACGCCGCCAGCACGGCCTCGACCGTCGACTCGGTCAGCTCCGCGACCCGGGGGTCGGCGCCCAGGCCTCTCACCACCGCGGCGTCCCGCCACTCCGCGGAGGCGCTCAGCAACCGCATCGCCACCCTCGACTCCTCCACCTCGCCCACGCACTCCAGGGGCTTGTCGGCCTCGATCCCGAGCAGGGCGGCGAAGCCCGGAAGCTGGGCGGGGTCGCCCAGCAGGTCTCTTCCCTGGATAAGGACAATTCTGTCTCTATCCAGGAAGGGTGCGAGCGCCAGCGCCACGAAGCGGCATTTGGGACAGTCGCCGCACCAGCCGGGAGTGCGCCGGTCCCGATCGAGCAGGAAGGCACGGTTGCAGCTGACGAAGGCTCCGTGATACCCGGGGAGGGCGGCGAAGCGCCGGGCGATGGCCAGCTCCGACCAGGGCCGGAGCAGGGAGAAGTAACCGAGGTCCGCGGCCACCTGGCCGGCGACGATGGCGGCGAAGCGCCGCTCGAAGTCCCAGCTCTTGCTGTACTGGTGATTGACCTCGACGCCGTCCCAGGTCAGGCTGGCCGCCGATGCCGAGCGCTCGTCGGCCATCACGACCGTGCCGGCATCGTGGACCAGGGCGGCGATGACCGCGAGGCACGAGACCACCGCGGTCACGGGGACGTGGCCGTTGATGGCACCGCGGCGGTTGAGCTCCAGGAGACCTGGGTCGAGGGTCCGGCTGAGCGAGACGTGAGGGAGCCCGGCCACCTGGACGGTGCGCATGACCGCGGGCGCCGTCCCGACGCTGAAGAGGAGGGGCTCGCGCCCCGTGGTGCGGACGGCCTCCAGGGTCACGATCGAGTCCTTGCCCCCTCCGACCGGCACCAGGGGCCGCTCGCCGACGCCCGCGGCAGCCGGTCTCGGGGCCGCGCGCCCCGTGCTCGGAAAGGGCGGCATCTCGTGACCCCTGAGATCGTTGACATAGCGGCACTCGGCCAGCCCGCGGCGGTAGAGGTGGTGGAGGAAGGCGGCAAGGTCGGGATCGGGCAGGTCGGTCTCGATCGAGATCTCGGGGGCGAAGCAGGTCTTGTAGTAACTGACCCCGGCGACCAGGTGGAGCAGCCCGACTGCGCGATCGAGCGCTGCCCGGCGGGCCGGGGTGAGACCGGCGGTCGGGGTGCCGAGATCGACCCGCTCGTGCAGCTCGTCGCCGTCCAGCGCGTAGCCGAGATCGATGCGGCCCGTCGCCGCGTCGAGCTGCCATCCCAGGAACCGGAACTGGCGGACGGAGCTCGGGACGAAAGAGGGCGCCACCGCCGATTGCGGTTCAGGCACGGGCATCGGCTCAGTATGCGAGCAGCGATCAGCCGGCGGTCTGGATCCCGGGAACCCTCGTGGCGGTGACCCCGCGCCCGGCAATCCCGGTGACGCCGGCATGGGGGGTCACCAGCCAGTCGCTCACCCGGGCGGAGAGACCGGGGGCGTTGAGCACCGAGACGTGCCCCTGCGGGTAGCTCCAGAGGTCGGCTCCCCAGACACCGGCCAGCTCGGCCATCGGGGCGTCGCCGACCACCCCGTCCAGGGTTGGACGCACGATGGCGATCCTCTCGCCGGGCGTGAGCGGCGGGGAGAGGCTGCGGGCCACGATGGGGGCGAGAGCCGACACCACCACCCGCCGCGCCTGCTCGCGGTCGGGGCCCCACACCCCTCCCCCGTCGCCGTCCAGCCCGACCAGGCGCCGGGTGCGCCGCGGCAGGTTGTGCAGGACGGTGGAGGCGGGGTCGCAGAAGGGGGCGAGGGCCACCACGGCGTCGAGCTCCAGCTGCGCGGCGAGCAGGAGGGCGACCAGACCGCCCAGGGAGGTCCCACAGACGCCCACCCGATCGCTCAGCTCCCGCCGCGCCCAGCTGAGCACGGCCGCGCAGTCCTCGACCGACTGGCGGACGATCTCGCGCGTCCAGGTGAGGTCCGCCGTGATGAATCCCTCCCCGCTCCGCCTGCCCGGCGCGCGCCGGCGGAGATGCCGGGGAAGGTCGATCCGGGCCGCATGGGCCCCCTCCGCGGTGAGGGCGCGGCAGCGGCGCTCCTCGTACCAGGGGCTCGGCGAGGCGAGCCCGTGGATGACCAGCACGAAGGGGCGGTCGCGACGCCCCGGCCGGAGGTGAGCGGTCGCCTCCCATCGCCCGCTGCCAGGGTCGGTCCCGGGCCCGCGGCTCGGCCCGCTCAGGTC
>JBEKAP010000259.1:0-2782 GCA_050015875.1 Candidatus Dormibacteria bacterium
TGAGCTCCGACCCGGATCCCGCGCTGCCCCGCAACAGCCTCGGCTGGAGCATCGACCCCGGTGGTCTCCGCCGCGCCCTGGTCTCGCTCTGCGCCGAGCTTCGCCTGCCCGTGATCGTCACCGAGAATGGCGTCGCCGACGAGGACGACGAGCTGCGCTCCGATTTCCTCCTCGACCACCTGCGCGCCGTGGTCGAGGCGATCGGCGACGGGGCCGACGTGCGCGGCTACCTGCACTGGACCGGGTTCGACAATTTCGAGTGGCTCGAGGGGTATGGAGCCAGGTTCGGCCTGGTGGCCGTGGACCGCGCCACCCTCGAGCGCCGGCCCAAGCCGAGCGCCGCGGTCCTCGCCGGCGTCTGCAGGACCGGGATCATCCCCGTGTCGCGCCGGCCACCTGGACCCGGCGATTGCTAGGGTGAGATGGGCTCTCCCGACGACCGCCGGACGCGAAGCTCGAGGTCGAAGCGAGGGTGGGCGGGCTGGCGGCGGGGGTCGGCGATCCGCTCGAAGAGCAGCCCCACCGCCGCGTCGGCCATCGTGCGGAGTGGCTGAGCGAGCGCGGTGAGCGGTGGGTCGATCAGCCGCGCCCAGGGCGGATCGTCGAAGGCCGCCAGCGCAACCCCGTCCGGCACTCGCACCCGCCCCTCGCGCAGCACGTCCAGGGCACCGAGCGTCATCAGGTTGTTGGCGACGAGCAGCGCCGTCACCGCCGGTCGCTCCACGATGACTTCGGCGGTCGCCCTCCTGCCTCCCTCGAGGGTGAAGTCGCCCTGGCGAACGATTGCCTCCAGCCCGGCCGCGCCGACGACCTCCAGGTACCCGGCGAGCCTCTCGTCCGCGGTCTGAACCCCCGGCAGCCCGCCGATCAAGCCGATCCGGCGGTGCCCGAGGCCGACCAGGAGCTGGGTGGCCCGCTCGGCGGCGCCCCGGTTGTCGACCGTCACGGAATCCGCTCGGGGGTCGGCCACCGACCGGTCGAAGGCCACCACCGGGATGCCCAGGTCGAGGAGAGCCCCGATCTGCGGATCGTGCTCATCGGAGGGGGAGAGGAGCACGCCCAGCACTCGCTCGGCCGCCAGCACCTCGAGATAGGAGGCCTCCTTGGCGGCGTCCTCGCCGCTGTTGCAGAGGATGACCCGGCGGCCACGTCGGTAGACGGCGTCCTCGATGGCACGGACCAGCGACGCGAAGTGGGGGTTCTCGATATCTGAGACCACGACCCCCACCACGTCTGTACGCCCCTTGCGCAGGTGGCGGGCGAGATGGCTCGGTTGGTAGCCGAACCGGGTCGCCACGTCCAGCACCCGCTCTCGCGCCTCCGGCCTCACCCGGGGCGAGCCGTTCAGCACGCGGGAGACGGTGGCGTTGGACACGCCCGCCAGCCTGGCGACATCGCCGATCCGGAGGCGCTCAGGTTGCTGGCCCATGAAATCATTTTCATCCTCCCATAGGCCCGATCTCTCTGTCAAATCTGGCGTGTCGCAATCACATATTGAAAGGCCTGGTACATGGTGGTAACGTCGGCTGCGCGCAAGTGTGAAAACCTTTTCACGCGGCGTCGCGTCGAGTGCTGCCCCGCCTCGGCGGCGGCCGCCAGGGGCAGAAGTGGGAAGGAGAAGGACTTTGAACGTTCTCACTGGTCGTCTCGTCCGGCAAGCGACATTGGTTGCCGGGGGCGCCCTCGTCGTGGCCGCGATGGGTGCCATGCCCATCGTCGCGTCCGCGGCTCCATCGGTCCCCGGGAGCGGACGCACGCTGCCGGCCAATACGCGCTTCTACGTGCCGGCGCCGGCGTCGGGATCCGCCCAGCAGGTGCTGCAACTCCTGCGCAGCGGCCAGTTCAAGGACGCCGCTCTGATCACCGACATGGAGGCGACTCCCCAGGCGGTGTGGCTGACCGGCGAGACGTCCGCGGAGGATGCCCTGCCCGGCAACGTCGGATCTCTCGAGGCCGACGTCCAGGTGCGGCAGGCCGTCCAGCAGGCCGTCTTCGGTGCCGCCCTTCAGCGTGCGGTCCCGGTGCTCGTCGCGTACAACATCCCCGGTCGCGACTGTTCCGAGTACTCGGCCGGCGGAGCTCCGACGGACACCGCCTACGACGCATGGATCAACGCCCTCGCCCAGGGCCTGGGGTCCGCCAAGGCGGTCGTGCTCCTCGAGCCTGACGCGCTCGCCAACCTGCCGACGGACTGCAGCGCGGCCTACCAGGCAGCCAACCCGACGATCACCGACGCCACCCGCGAGGCCGACGTCGCCTATGGCGTCACCAAGCTGGAGGGCGACCCGAATGCGGCCGTCTACATCGACGGTGGGCACAGTGCCTGGCAGTCGGTCGGAACCATCGCCGGGACGCTGGTCGCGGCCGATGTCCAGGCCGCCCAGGGATTCTTCCTCGACGTCTCCAACTACCAGTACGCGACCAACAACGTCTACTACGGCGCATGGGTCTCCGACTGCATCGCGCTGGGCGGGGGCAGCCTCAGCTACGCCTACAGCGGATGCCCCAACCAGTACTGGAACGGTGGGCCCGCCACCTCCTGGAGCGGCACGGCGATGAGCCCGTACGGCGTCTGGAGCGAGACGCAGAGTGACCCGGCTCTGAACACCTCCGGTACCGACAGCTGGTACGCGAGCCTCCTCGGCACCACGGTTCCCACGACCCATTTCGTCATCGACACGAGCCGTGACGGCCTCGGACCGAACGACATGGCGACCTACGCCGCGGCACCCGACGACCAGGACTCGGGCGTCATCGCGACGCTGCAGGCCGGCAACTGGTG
>JBEKAP010000260.1:0-2734 GCA_050015875.1 Candidatus Dormibacteria bacterium
GCACGGTCGAGGAGCTGCGGCCGGCGGTCGGTGTGGCATGGGAGCCGCCGCAGGCAGCGATCAGGAGGGCGGCGGCCACGCTGGCGACGGCGAGCGCAGGTCGGTGCCGGCGCCGCGGCCCCACGGGCGGAGCGGGTGTCACCTCGTTCCTCACTGTTCCAGAGCATCTCCGCGGTGGCAGGACACGCCTCGGCAGCGACGGGGCGGGGACGGCCACCCCGTCCCGCCTACGGGCGGATGGCGATCGCCACCGGCTCGCCGGCCAGGATTATCGGGGCAGCGGAAGCTCCCCCGCTCAGCTTGACGGGGAGCACTCCCTGCGTGCCCCCCGTGCCGTCCGTGTAGCCGAGCAGGGCGGTGGTGCCGTCCGGGGTGACGGCGGCTGCGGTGAACTCGCCCGAGATCGGCGTCCCGAGTGCGGCCCCGCTCGGGAGCGAGATCAGGCTGGCTCCGGTATCGCCCGCGATCACGGCCGTCGCGCCGTCGGGAGCGATGGCGATCGCCACCGCCTCGCCGCTCACGCCGGAGATCGCGCTCCCCACCACGTCCCGGGTGGGGTTCGCCGACAGCGTGATCGGGATGACCGCGTTGGCGTCCAGGCCGTCCATCACGTAGGCGGCGTCGCCGCTCGGGGTGATCCCGATGTCGATGGGGTTGCCGCCGACCAGGATCTTCGGCAGGACGGAGGCCTTCGCGAGATCGATCGGAGCGATCGTGCCGTCGCCGTAGTCGGCCACGTAGGCGGTGGAGCCGTCGGGGGTGATGGCGATGGCGACGGGGTCAGAGCCCACCACCATCCCCACCCCGGGGACGCCCGTCGCAAGGTCGATGGGGACGATCACGCCGGTCGCCTGGGCGGCGGTGACGACGGCCACGTAGGCGGTGGCACCGTCCGGGCTGATGGCGATCGCCGAGATCCCGGTGTTGGGCGTCGCCGTGATCTGGATCGGTGCTCCGACGACGCCGGTGTCGAGGTCGATGGGCGTGACTGTCGCGGCGAAGGCGTCCGCAACGTAGGCGGTGCGCCCGTTGGGGGTGATCGCGATCGCTTCGGGGTGGAGGTCGGCCGGGATCGGCGCATCCGCTCTGTCCTGGGTCACGTCCACGGGGACCACGTTGCCGTCCTGGGTCGGTACGTAGGCCATCAGGTCGGTGGCGGGCGGGGTGGGCGTGGGAGCGGGAGTCGGGGACGCGGCGGACGCGGGTGGGCCCGTACCGGTGGTCGCGGTCGGCCCGAGCGAGCCGGTCTGGCTCCCTCCGAGGGCGGTGCCGCCGCCCCCGCAGGCGCTGGCCGCGACGGCGATCATGGCCCAGAGGGTGGCCGGGATCGTCCAGCCGGTGGCGTGGCGCCGGCATGCCCGTCCCCCGGTGCTGCCGCCCGCATGCAATGTCACGGGGCAATGTAAGCAGCCGGCGGCCTGGCCACCGCGTCACCGCTCGGCTCGGACGTCCTCAGCCCGGCTGCAGGTCGGAGAGCGCGGCGCGGATGAGGTAGGCGACCCCCAGGGCGACCAGCAGGCTGATCAGGGTCCCGATCAGGAAGTACTCGGCGAACCTCCGCCCCTGCTTTCCCTTGAACTCCGGGTAGCGGGCCACGGACTTGACCGCGACGACGAGCGCCGCCGTCTCGGGATGGCCGACGAGGACGCCCGCATAGGCGAAGGCGCGCTCCAGCATGCCGATGATCCTGCCGCCCGCGGGGGCCCCGCTCTCCGCGTGCGCCGGGACCGCGCCATCCTCCCCGGACAGGGCGGCCGGCTCCTCGACGGAACCGGGCAGGCCCCTGATCCGGCGCAGGACCTGCTCCACCAGCACGGAGCCGGCGAGCACCGCGAAGACGAAGCCGCTCACGACGAGCAGGATCTGCAGCCGCTGGGGGCCGAAGAAGCGGTGCCCGGCGGAGGCGGCGATGCCTGGATCAAGGAGAAACGGGCCGCCCACCGCGATGGCGAGGAGCAGCGTCCACCGCCAGGCGCGGGCCCCGAGCGTCGACGCCGCCACGCCGAGCGCCAGGATGAGCCACGCCTGCCAGGGATGGGCGGTGAGCAGGACGTTGAGCCCGAGCGCGGTCAGCGCGAGCGCGGCCGCGGCCCGCCGCTCGAAGCGCCGGGCGAGCCACGGCGAGACCTCCCACAGGGCCGGGAGGCTGGCCACGCAGAGGAAGAGGACCAGGCCGTCGAAGATGGTCACCGCAGCATCACCTCGGCGAGATGTTCCACCAGCCGCCGCCCCGCCTGCTCCTCGATCCGGCCCACCCGCAGCTGCTGGGAGACCGCCTGCTTGCTGATGCCGAGCCGGTCGGCGATCTCGACGATGGTGAGCCCGGAGGCGCGCAGCCGGTTCGCCCGGTCGTCGGGCAGACGGCGCCGGGAGTGGAGCATGCCCATGAGCAGGAGGGCCGCCTCCAGGTCGCCGGGATCGCGATCCTCGGCGAGGACGCGCACGCGCATCCTGCCGGCCTTGGCCTCCTCGATGGCCTGGCGGGCCAGCACGAAGGCCGGGCCTCGGCTCTGCCGGACGCTGGCGGGAAGTGGCTCGGCCGCCGCGCCGATCCCGATGCCGATCCACCACGTCGCCGTTCGCAGCGTGCGGAGCGCCACCTCGGTCAGGGTAGCGGCATCGCCGATGAGCGCCTCCATCTCGTCACCCGCGGTCCGCTCGAAGCCGAGCAGGAAGGTGAGCGACGGATCGGCCATCTCCCTCAGCCACGGCTCGACGAGGTCCTGGCCGCTCT
>JBEKAP010000261.1:0-2709 GCA_050015875.1 Candidatus Dormibacteria bacterium
TCGGGGACCAGGGGCAGGACCGTGTCGTACAACCGGAGCCGGAGTCGGGAGAGCGTCTGCAGTGAGATGTCGTGAACGGCGAGCCGCTGCACGTAGCGGGTGATCCCCCGCGCGAGGGCGAATGCCTGGACGGCGGCGATGGCCACCGCCAGGTCGAATACCGGAGGTCGCTGCGAGGCCCGGGTCAGCAGCCAGCCCGAGGTGGCGAGGAGGCCGATGGCGCACGCGGCCGAGACCGCTCCGGCCCCGGCCGCCGCCGCGAGGCCCCGGCGCGCCGCCGGCGTCCCAGCCGACTGGCTGAGGAGCCGCGCGCTCGCCCGCCGATCTCCTGGCCCCCTCATTCGCC
This sequence comes from Candidatus Dormibacteria bacterium, assembly GCA_050015875.1. GTDB lineage: Bacteria > Chloroflexota > Dormibacteria > Aeolococcales > Aeolococcaceae > Changshengia. The sequence goes on from JBEKAP010000261.1 coordinate 347, forward strand.
GCGCTCCCCGGCGAGGGCGGCCGCGGGGGGCCCGGTGGCTGCCCGGCGAGCTGCCGCGAAGCGCCCCCCCTCCAGGGTGACCACCCGGTCGGCCAGCCTCAGCACCGCCGGTCGGTGGGTCACGATCAGAGCGCTGCGACCGGCGAGCGCTCGGCCGAGCGCCTCGACCACGGCTGCCTCGGTGGCGCCGTCCAGGTGCGAGGTCGGCTCGTCGAGCAGGTGGAGGGATGCGTTGCGGAGCAGAGCTCGGGCCAGCGCTATCCGCTGGCGCTCACCCGCGGAGACCTGACGACCGCCCTCGCCGATGCGGGTCCCGAGGCCCTCGGGCAGCTCCGCCAGCAGAGCGCTGGCGCCCATCTCCCGGAGCACCTCGCGCAGGCGGTCGTCGGAGGCGGCGGCATCGGCCAGCCGGAGGTTGTCGGCCAGGGAGCCGGCGATCAGGGTGGGGTGCTCGGAGAGGTAGCTGAGCCGGCGCCGCCACGCTTCCGGGTCCAGCCCGCGAAGATCCACCCCTCCGACCGTCAACGACCCGCTCGTGGGACGGATGAACCCGAGCAGGAGGGAGAGGGTGGTCGACTTCCCCGCCCCGTTGGGGCCGACCAGGACCACCTTCTCACCCGGCTGGATGGCGAGCGACGCCCCGTCCAGCACTGCGGCAGACCGTCCCGGCAGCTCCACACGCACCCCGTCCAGCCTCACCGGCACGCGGGCCGGATCGCCCGGCTCACCCCTGCGCGGCGCGGCTCCCACCGGGGCCCGACCGCCGCCGCGGTTGCCTCTCCGCAGCACCACGCCCGCTTCGCGGCCCCTCGCGCCCGCGTCGATCACGTCCATCGCCCGCCGTGCGGCGGCGAGGCCCTCGGTGCTCTCGTGGAACTCGGCGCTGGCCCGGCGCAGGGGCAGGAAGACCTCCGGGGCGACGATCAGAACAGCCAGGGCCGGAGCCAGCCGGATGGACCCGGAGAGCAGCCGCAGTCCGAGCGGGACCGCCACCAGGGCGATCGACACCGAGGCGAGGGTGTCGAGCACGAGCGCTGAGAGGAAGGCGACCCGGAGCGTGGAGAGGCTGGCCAGCCGGAGCCCCTCGGCGGCCTCCGCGATCCGCTCGCGCTGACGGGCGTCGCGACCGTACGCCTTGAGCACCGGCAGTCCCTCGAAGATGTCGGCGATCTGGCGGCCGAATGCCTCCACGTGGCTCCAGCGCCGCGCCGCCAGCCGGCCGCTCGACTGTCCGGCAAGGACGCCGAACACTGGGAAGAGGCAGAGGACCACCACCACGATGATCGCCGACACCCAGTCCAGTGCCCCGATCACCGCGACCAGGGCGAGCGGCACAGCGGCAGCAAGCACCAGGTCGGGGAGGCAGCGACCGACGTATGCGTCGAGGGCGTCGATGCCGCGGCCGGCCAGGGTCGCCACGTCGCCGGCACCCACACCGCCCGTGCTCGTGACGCCGCCACCCGCTGCCCTCCGCAGGGCGGCGCCGAGCAGCCGACGGCGGAGCTCCGCCTTGGCGATCTCGGCGCCGTGCCCCGCCACCAGCTCGGCGGCGAGGAAGCACAGACCGCGGACCGCGATCGCCGCGGCCAGCCAGGCGATCGGCGGCCCGATCTCCTCGGTCGCGGAGCCCATGGCGCCGGCGAGGAGGCCGGCCAGGGCGACCGCCTGGACGGCCACGCTGGCGGCGGAGACCAGGCCGATGGCGACGGAGAGGGCGACCGACCGCCAGACGGCCGGCTGCCGGAGCAGCCTGCGCTCCACCGGTCCGATTGCGCTCCCCGCCGCTCCCCGGGCGATACCGGTGCCGGCGGGCAAGCTCTCAGCCCCCGCTGGCGCCGGTGGCCCCGACCGGCCGCTGCAGACGCCGCCGGAACACCCAGTAGGTCCAGCCCTGGTAGAGGAGGACGAAGGGGGTGAAGATCGCCGCCACCACGGTCATGACCTCGAGGGTGTAGGGATGGGAGGCGGCCGCCCCGACCGTGAGGGCGAGGGACGCGCCGTTGCTCGCCGGGATCACCGCGGGATACATCGACGCGAAGATCGCCCCCATCGCGAGCAGGATGGCGGCGCCGGTGCCGGCGAACGCGAGCCCGTCCCTGCCCCGGACTACGAGGAGGACGGCTACCGCCAGGGCTGCCACCGCGAGCACGCCGAGGAGGAGCGGGACGGCTCCGGGCAGCGCACCGGCCAGGGTGTGCCATGGCCGCCCGCTCGCCGCCACCCAGGCGACGGCTGCGGCGAGGAGCAGGACGGCGGCACCGCCCGCCACCCGAGCCACGCGCCGAGCGCGCTCCACCAGCTCGCCGCTCGTCTTGAGCGAGAGGAAGACGGAGCCGTGGAAGGCGAAGACGGCCAGCGCCGCC
>JBEKAP010000262.1:0-2709 GCA_050015875.1 Candidatus Dormibacteria bacterium
GTCGTCGGCGAGGGCGGTTTCATGATGAACATGCAAGAGATGGCGACGATGGTCGAGAACAACATCGACGTCAAGATCGTCATCCTCAACAACGCCACGCTGGGCATGGTCCGGCAGTTCCAGGACGACTTCTACGAGGGCGTCCGCAGCGCCGTCGACCTCACCTTCACCCCCGATTTCGTCAAGCTCGGCGAGGCATTCGGGATGAAGGCCATGACCACCCGGCGCCTCGAGGACGTCGGTCCCATGCTCGACGAGGCCATCGCCCATCACGGGCCGGTGCTGCTCAACTTCGACATCGATCCCGATGCCAACGTCTATCCGATCGTCCCCCTCGGCAAGGGGATGCTCGACTTCGTGGAGGCCAGCTGATGAACCCCAGCCGCCTCGTCTCGGTCTTGGTGGAGAACAAGCCGGGCGTGCTCAACCGGGTCGCCTCGATGATCCGGCGGCGCGGCTTCAACATCGACTCCCTCTCGGTCGGGCCGACCGAGGATCCGACGGTGTCGCGCATGACGATCGCGGTCCATGTCGGCCGCCAGGCGGCCGAGCAGGCCACCAAGCAGCTGACCAAGCTGATCGACGTCATCACCATCGAGGACATCACGGAGATGCGCAAGGTGGCCCACGAGCTGATGCTGATCCGGGTGCACGCGCCGGCCGAGCAACGCTCGGAGATCCTCGCCGTGGTCGGGGTCTTCCTGGGACGGATCGTCGACATCGCCGCCAGCTCGATGGTCATCGAGATCACGGGCACCACCGAGAAGGTCGACACCTTCATCGATCTGATGCGCCCCTTCGGGATCACGGAGATGGCCCGGAGCGGGGCGGTCGCCCTGGTGCGGGGGGACCAGGCCGGGATCCGCCTCGCCGACCTCGACCTGGAGGCGGGAGCGCCCGGCGGCTCGAGGGTGGGAGCGGCGTCCGCCGGCGCGGGCATCACCGCCGACACGACAGGGGACATCTAGTGCCAGGCAGAATCCACGCCGTGAACCCGTCCAGGGGCCGCCGCCATCCGGCGGCGGCTCGACCCGACAGCCACCGGAGGGAGACCCCGCGATGACCGCCCGCATGTACTACGACGCCGACGCCGACCCGGCGGCCCTCCAGGGGCAGAGGATCGCCATCCTCGGCTACGGCTCCCAGGGCCACGCCCACGCCCTCAACCTCCGCGACTCCGGGTTGGACGTCCGGGTCGGGCTCCCCGAGACCAGCAGGAGCCGGGCGGCGGCCGAGGCCGAGGGCCTGCGGGTCGTGACCCCCGCGGAGGCCTCCGCCGAGGCCGACGTGATCATGATCCTGATCCCGGACACCCGCCAGCGGGACCTCTACGCCACCGCCATCGAGCCCAACCTCAAACCGGGCGACCTGCTGATGTTCGCCCACGGCTTCAACATCCGCTACGAGCTGATCCACCCCCCCGCCGGGGTGGACGTCAGCATGGTGGCGCCCAAGGGGCCCGGCCACCTGGTGCGGTGGACCTACGCCGACGGCCAGGGCGTGCCCTGCCTCTTTGCCGTGCACCAGGACGCGACCGGCACGGCCCGGGCCCGCACGCTGGCCTACGCCCGGGGCATCGGCGGCACCCGCGCCGGGGTCCTGGAGACCACCTTTGCCGAGGAGACCGAGACCGACCTCTTCGGAGAGCAGGCGGTGCTCTGCGGCGGGGTCTCGTCGCTGGTCAAGGCCGGCTTCGAGACGCTGACCGAGGCCGGCTACCAGCCGGAGCTCGCCTACTTCGAGGTGATGCACGAGCTGAAGCTCATCGTCGACCTCATGTACCAGGGCGGGCTGTCCTACATGCGCTACTCGGTGAGCGACACGGCCGAGTACGGCGACTACGTGAGCGGCCCGAAGGTCGTCAACGAGAGCAGCCGCCAGGCCATGCGCGCCCTGCTCAAGGACATCCAGGACGGGACCTTCGCCAAGCGCTGGATCGAGGAGAACGACCTCGGACTGCCCAACTTCCTGGAGTACCGCGACGAGGATCGTCATCACCCGGTCGAGAGGGTCGGCGCCCAGCTCCGCTCCAAGATGAGCTGGTTGGGGGCCAAGACCGCGCCGGGAATGGAGGAGGTGCTCGCATCCGAGGGTGACGGCACCGTAGCGAGGAAAGAGGTATGAGCGCCAGCGATTCAGTCAGTCTCGGCAATCCCCTCCTCGTCAAGCCGGCGCCGGAGAAGCTGGAGCCGCTCACCATCCTGGACACCACGCTCCGCGACGGCGAGCAGTCGCCGGGGGTGACCTTCAGCGAGGAGGACAAGCTCGCCATCGCCCACCAGCTGGCCCGGCTTGGCGTCGACGTCATCGAGGCCGGCTTCCCCTACAGCTCCCCCGGAGACTTCGCCGCCGTCACGGCCATCGCCGAGCAGGTCGAGGGACCGGTCATCGCCGGCCTCAGCCGCTGCTTCGAGGAGGACGTCCGCTCCTGCGCCAGGGCGCTCGCGAAGGCGAAGCGCGCCCGCATCCACGTCTTCATCGGCACCTCGCCCATCCATCGCGACGGGCAGCTGCGGATGACCCGGGCCGAGGTCTATGAGCGCTCGGTGAGCATGGTTCGGCTGGCCAAGTCGTTCCAGGACGACGTCGAGTACTCGGCCATGGACACGACCCGCACCGAGCCCGACTACCTGGCCCAGGTGCTGAACGGCTGCATCGAGGCGGGGGCGACCACCATCAACCTCGCCGACACGGTGGGCTACGCCACTC
>JBEKAP010000263.1:0-2706 GCA_050015875.1 Candidatus Dormibacteria bacterium
CTCGACCCCAGCTGTGTCGAGATCCTGGGCGCGCTCCCGCCCCGGCTCACCCATCGTTCCGACCTCTGGCTGACCCCGATCGCCGGCCTGCAGCGGCGACCCTTCACCGTGCGCGGTGACGGCCACGAGGTGGCCGAGTGGTTCTGGGTCCCGCTCGGAGCCCTGCTGACCGCCCCCCATCGCACCGAGGAGCGGACGTCGGAGGGAGGCCAGCACCACCTCGTCCACCACTACGAGGCTGAGGGACGGACGATCTGGGGTGTCACCGGTGGGATCGTCCACGACCTGCTGGAGCGGCTCGGTCCCGGCTGACCCAGAAGGGCGCCGCCTGCCGCGCAGCTGTGGCGGGGTGAGGCGGGCGCCGCTCTGCCGCGCCGCCGAGGGGCGGCGAGCCCCTGTGAGATGGAGCGGGGTCCCCACGCGGCTCTGCCGCGTGGGGCCGCGTCAGCGGAAGGTCGGGTGGAGAGCGAAGGGGTTGCCCCGCATCTCCTCACCGATGGTGGTCGCCGGGCCATGCCCGGGGTGGACCACCGTCTCCGGAGGGAGGGCGTAGAGACGGTCCTGGATCGAGAAGAGCAGGCTCTCCCAGGAGCCCCCGGGGAGGTCGGTCCGCCCGACGCTGCGCCGGAAGAGGGTGTCGCCCGCCAGCAGGTCGGGCCCGACCAGGAAGCAGACCGATCCCGGCGTGTGCCCGGGGGTGTGGAGCACGGCGATCTCCAGGCCCTGCCAGGCGATCACCTGCCCAGCGCTGAGGTCGTCCTCACAGACCACCTCCGAGAGCCCCTCGGGGATGCCGGGAAAGGCCGCCGCCTCGGCGAGCAACCAGCGGTCCTCCGCGTGGATGGACGCCGTGCAGCCGAGAGCCGCCTTCATGGCGGGGACCCCGGCCAGGTGATCGGGATGGCCGTGGGTCAGCAGGATGCGGTCCGCGCCCAGTCCCTCCCCCTCCAGGAACCGCAGGGCGGCGTCCGCCTGGAGCCCCGGGTCGATGATCAGGCAGCGCTCCGTGTCCCGGCGGCGCAGGACGTAGCAGTTCTGGTCGAAGAGCGGATCGGTGAAGAGGTGGACCTGAAGGAGGTCGCGCAGCTGCACCATCAGGCGTGCGTCGTCGGTGGGAGCGTTTCCATGGCGGCGAAGGATACCGAAACTGCCAGACCGCGGGACCGTCTCGGACGCCGCGAGCCCTTCTAGCCCTCTCCCTCGACGGCCTCGACGCGATGATCGGGTCACCGCCCTCGCGCGACGCGGGGAGCGGGGCCGAGGGTTGCCGGTGGCCGGGAGCGGCGCAGCGACCAGGCGGGCTGGCGGGAGACGAACTCGTAGAGGGCCGCCGGACGCCCCGGGGCGCCCTTGGCGACCAGGCCGGTCACCTGCACCAGGCCGCTCCGCTCCAGCTCGCGGCGGAAGTTGCTCGGCTCGTAGCGGACACCGCTGATCGCCTCGAACACGCGACGCGCCTGGGGCATGGTGAATCGCTCCGGGAGCAGCCCGACGCTGATGTTCGACCACCAGAGCTTGCCCCGGAGCCGGTCGACGCCGTCGGCGATGATCCCGCCATGATCCAGGGCCAGGGTGGGCAGATCGTCGACCGGCCACCAGCGTGCCTGGCTCTCGTCGGCACGGAGTACGGCCGCGTCGATGAGGGCGAGATAGGCGACGGTCGGGATCCAGCCCCGGGGATCCCGATGCGGCTCGCCGTAGCTCTGGAGCTGCTCCAGATAGACGGCCCCGACCCCCGTCTTCTCGGTGAGCTTGCGCTGGGCGGTCTCGGCCGGCCGCTCGTCGCGGCTCATGAAACCGCCGGGGAGTGCCCAGGCTCCGGGGTCGGGAGGGTCGTCGCGTCGGACCAGCAGGACGTGGAGGCGTCCCCCCAGTGGGGCGAGCACCACGGGCACGGCGGTCATCCCCGCCGGCGCCTCGAATCCCGCCGAGTTGCGAGCGGTGAGGGGCATGACGGCGACGCTATCAGGTCCGGCTCCCGGCCGCCGGGCAACCCGATGCCTCTGCCCGCCGCTCCGGTGGATGAGGTCAGCGGGCCCGTTCAGCCCCGGGGAGGGGGCGATCCCGACGGCCAGCCCGAGTTGGAGTATGCCGAACGGGAGGGGCGGTAGCGGTCGTTCCGCGCCGGCGCCGGTGGCGTGCGCGGAGCGGGATCCGCCTCCCAGTCCTCGCGCCGCCGCACCTGGTAGCCGACGCGCTGCGGCATCCTCGGGCTGTCCAGCGGGGGGGCCGCATAGCCGGCGAAGGTGCCTCCCTGCCGCCTCCCGGTGAGGTCGCGTTGCCGCGGCTGGAGGCGGAAGGCCCACCGGACCTGATTGAGCAGCAGCACGCAGGTCGCTCCGACGGCGGTCACCAGGGGGAGGGCGGCGAGGTTGGCGCCGTAGGCGAGGGCGACGGTCGTGAACACGATCGCGAGCGACTCGATGAGGAGGACGCCGAATCGGGCGACCCGCCGGCGGTCGGCGAGACGGTACACGAGGTCCAGCTCCACCATGGAGATCGCGGCCACGACGATCAGAACGGTTCCGCGGCTCACCCCACCGAGGGGGAGGGGGAGTGTGTGGGTGGCGTCGAGCGTGAGGACCACCGCGGGGAGGTGGGCGGGGAGCAGGCTGACGAAGAGCAGGACGCTCAGGATGCGCACCACGAGGAACGTCTGGCAGGCGGCGATGGCCGTGCCCACCCGGCGGTCGATGGACGCGGCAT
>JBEKAP010000264.1:0-2705 GCA_050015875.1 Candidatus Dormibacteria bacterium
TACTCGAACATGTACATCACCAGTCCCTGGATGGCGAGCGACAGCAGGATGCCGCGGCGGATGTCCTTCTTGGGATTCTTTGCCTCGGCCCCGAGCGAGGTTATGGACTCGAATCCGACCAGGAGCAGGATGGCGATCGTGCCCTGACCGAGGATGCCTGTGAAGCTGTGGTTGCCGGTCAGCACGGAACCGATGGTGTTGTCGTAGTGCAGCCCCGGGTGGGTGACCCGGAAGACGATGGCGAAGAGGGCAAAGGAGACCAGCGCGACCAGCTGGATGACGTTGATCACGATCGCGGTCATGGTCGACCCGCTGATGCCCCGGAAGGCGACGTAGGTGTTGAGCAGGGTGAAGATCAGGACCACCCCGATCAGCAGCCCCGTGGAGGGCGAGTGCCCGGAGGCGATGCTGTAGAGGTATCCGAAGAGGATGCCGCCGAAGGCGGCCATGATCCCGGGGTAGATCCAGTAGTAGAGGTGGGCCAGCCAGCCGACCGAGAACTTGGCCATGCGGGCGAGGCTCCGGTGGTGAGCCTTCTCCTTGTCGAGGAGAGCTGCCTCGGCGAAGTAGTAGGAGGAGCCGGTCCCGGCCCGCGGGTAGCGGTTGGCCAGCTCGGAGTAGGAGTAGGCGGTGAGGAAGGCCAGGATCAGGGCGAACGCCAGGCCGATCCACATGTCGCTCGCCGTCGACACCCCACCGACCGACTGGCCCGCCTGACTCTGGAAGGTGGTCCAGAGAAAGGCGCCCGGCGCGATCAGAGCCATGGCGTTGACGGTGACGCCGGTGAGGCTGAGTGTCTGCCTCATCCCTCCCGTGCCGCCGGCCGCGCTGGGACCGGCCTCGACTGGTCTGGTCTCGGTCGCCACATTGGTCCTCCTATTGTGCAGGATCACAATTGATCCGGTCCAATGAAGCCTACAGCCACCCGGTGCGTGCCAGAGCGCCACTATTGCCTCAAACTTCTGCCCACAAATTAGGGCGCCACGCACAAGCTAGGGCCAAAGGACCCTGGTGGCTTAGGTCCTTCTGCCTAATCGGCAGCCGGCGGCGGTTCGCCAGGGAAAGACGCCGCGGTCAGAGGTAGCGGTTGAGCTCCCAGTCGGTGACGTGGGCCGAGAACTGCTGCCACTCCAGGCGCTTGGCCTCAGCGAGCCGCTCGACCAGCTCGGCCCCCAGCGCGTCGACGATGACGTCGTCGCTCACGAGCGCCGTGACCGCCTCGCCGAGTGAGCTCGGGAGGGAGCGGACGTAGCGGCTCTCCACCGCCTCGGGGTCGAACTCGTACGCCTGCTCCTCGAGGGGAGGAGAGAGCGGCAGCTCGCGCTCGATGCCGTCGAGGCCGGCGGCCAGCATGGCGCTGAAGGCGAGGTGCGGATTGCAGGCGGCATCGGGGCAGCGCAGCTCCACCCGCGCGTCGGTGCCCTCCGCCGGGCTCACCCGGGGGACCCGGATCAGGGCGCTGCGGTTGTTGTGCGCCCAGGTGATCTGGGCGGGCGCCTCGTATCCCGCGATCAGCCGCTTGTAGCTGTTGACGACCGGGGCGGTGACCGCGGCCAGCGCAGGCGCATGCTCGAGCTGGCCGGCGATGAAGTGGCGGGCGATCGGCGACAGGTGGTAGCGATCCTCAGCGTCGAAGAAGAGGTTGGCGCCGTCGCCTGCACGGAGCAGCGCCTGGTGAGTGTGCAGGCCGCTGCCGCTCACCCCGGCCAGAGGCTTGGGCATGAAGCTGGCCCGCAGCCCGTGGGTCCCGGCCATGGCCCGCGCCGCCACCCGCAGCAGCAGGACGGCATCCGCGGCGGCGAGAGCACCCTGGGAGGCCAGGTCGATCTCATGCTGCCCCCCGGCCACCTCGTGATGGCTGCTGTCGACATCGATGCCCAGCTCCAGCAGGGTCGTCACCAGCTGGTCCCGGGCGCGGGTGCCCGCATCGAGCGTGTCATCGAAGTAGCTCGCGGTGTCGCTGGAGCGAGGCCGGCCGCCCTCGGCCAGATCGAAGAGGAAGAATTCGACCTCACAACCGACGTGGTAGGCAAAGCCGAGATCGGCGGCTCGCTGGAGTTGCCCTGCCAGCACTGCCCTCGTGTCACCCGAGAAGCTCTCGCCCTCCGGGGTCCGCAGGTGGCAGAAGACGCGCATCACGGGACCGCGGTCCGCCGCCTCCCAGGGCACGGCGGTGAGGGTGGCGGGGTCGGGCACCAGGTACATGTCGCTCTCGAGCACGCGCGCGAAACCCTCGATGGCCGAGCCGTCGAACCACGCTCCGCGCTCGCAGACCTCGGCGAAACGGGAGGCGGGGACGTTGACGCAGTTGACCGTGCCGAAGAGGTCGATGAACTGGAGCTGAACGCGCCGAGCGCCCACCTGCTCGAGGCGGTGCACAGCGGCGGCGACGTCATCAGGCTCGATCATCGGTGCTCCAGAAGAATGGTGATGACCACGGCGAGGACGATGAACAGCGTGAAGCCGGCACCGATCAGGCCGCCGAGGAGAAGTATCCGTCGATCCGTCATCGTCGACCCGGCGCGCTCCGGTCCGAGCACGAACTGGGCCAGGTCGATGTCGTCGAGATGCTCGAGGTCGTGGAGCATCTCCTCCGCCGACTGGTAACGCTCGTCCGGGTCCTTGCGGATCGCCTTGTGGATCACCGCGCCGAGCGGTGGCGATACCGCCCGGTTGCGTTCATGGAGGGGCGTGGGCGGGTCGTG
>JBEKAP010000265.1:0-2700 GCA_050015875.1 Candidatus Dormibacteria bacterium
CCTGCCCTGGCTCGTCGCCCTGAACGTCGCCGGATGCATCGCGGCTCTGCTGCTCCACGCGGGGGTGAACGGGCTCCTCGAGGCTGCCCGAGGATGGACGCGGCGCCCCGTGGTGGACGGGGCCGACAATGCGGCAACCGCCGGGGTGGGATGGACGGATCCACGGCGCCGGCCCGCCGTGGCCTGGACGCTGATCGCCGGGCTGCTCCCGCCGCTCAGTCTCTGCCTCTGCGCGCCGGCGGTCAGCGCCACCGGATCGCACAGCCTGGGAGCGGCCTCCCTCCTGCTGGCGGCGGCGGGTGCGACCGGCCTCAGCGTGCTGGCGATGGCCGTCGCCCACGGATCTCGTCGCGTGGCGTGGCCGCGGGCCTGGTGGCTGGCCGCCGGCACCGGCGTCGCCACCGGGGTCGCCGCCGGGGCCGGGCCCGAGCTGATCGCGGCGGGCGGGCTCCTCGGCGCCGCGCTCGGGGCCGGCGTGGAGATGGGGCTTCACCTCGCACGGTCCATCGACGTCTTCTGGCGGCACCGCCACCAGCTCCCCCTCTCTCCAGGTGACGTCGTCTACCGGGTCGATGGCAGGGAGATGGAGATCACCCTGGAGACCACCGCGGCGACTGAGGGCGATTCGCCACCCTCGCGGCCGGAGGACGGGGAGGTGACCGACGACGGGTGGAGGGTGAGCCAGCTGAGCGGGTGGTGCTGGGAGGGGACCAAGGGTCGCGCCCAGCTGCTGGGCCGCCGCCGCGCCGACCTGCTCGGCGTCATCCACGTCCTCCATCCGGAGGCTCCGGGCAGCCGGCGGCCCTGATCGCGAGCCCCGACGGCCCGGGCGGGCTTTGCAGCCCCCAGCCCGGCTACGGTAGGCTGGCGGCTCGTCTGCGTCCGGCACCGCCGGTGCGCGCATCCACACACCGGGGGAGACCTTCAATGCTCGCATTCACAGCATTCGGAACAAAAGAGATCATCGTCTACATCGTCGTGCTGATCGTCATCATCGCGGCGATCTTCTGGTTCGTCTCGCGGGGCAAGGCGAAGTCCTAGCGACCGAGCCGGGGACTTGTCCCACGTGATCGTGGCGAGCGGGCGGGGCCGGTCGACGGCTCCGCCCGGCGACGCCGGGTCCGATAGGGGACAGACCCGCGGGGTGGACACCTGTCACCGTGTGGGAGTGGGTGACAGCTCTCCATCGAAGATCCGCACCGCGCTCGTGCTGAGCGGAGGTGGTGGACGGGGGGCCGCCCAGCTCGGCATCCTCCGCGCCCTGGCGGAGCGGGGGCTGCAGCCGGATGCGTGCGTCGGCACGAGCGTGGGCGCCCTCAACGCGGCGGTGGTGGCGAGCCATCCCCTTCCGGTGGCCCTGGACCTGCTGGAGCGGATCTGGGCGAGCCCGCAAACCCGGGCCGTCTTCCGCTCTCACCCGCTGCGAATGGTGATGAACCGGGTGCGGCGCCAACCCTGGCTGCGGAGCGACGACGCGATCGGGGACCTGGTCGACTTCTCGATGGGGCTGACCGGCATGACCACCTTTGAGGAGCTCCCTCGACCCCTGCAGATCGTCGTCACCGACCTCCTCACCGGGGAGCCGGTGCTGATCTCGCGCGGCCGGTTGCGCGACCCCCTGCGTGCCTCGTGCGCGATCCCATTCGTCTTTCGCCCGGTCCAGCTCGGCGATCGCTCCTACGTGGATGGCGGGGTCACCGACAACTGCAGCATCTCCACCGCCGCGCGGCTGGAGCCCGATCAGATCATCGCCGTGGACCTCACCGCGGAGCCGGCCATGGCGGCGCTGCGGCGCCTCTCGGAGGTCTTCGAGCGGATGACCTCGGTGGCGCTCCACTCCCGGCTGCTGGCGGACTTCGACACCTTCAGCAAGCGCCTGCCGGTGACGCTGATCTGCCCCCGCATCGCCAACCCGCTCCGGGTGGCCGACTTCGCCAGGGTGCGTGAGGCGGCCCGGAGCGCGATGGAGACGCTGCTGCAGACCGTCGGACTTGCCGACGGGCGGGTCCCCCCGGGCCTCTTCTACCTCCCGATCTCGATGGAGGGGAGCCCGGCCTGATCGTTCGGGCCCGGGATCCGCGTGGCGATGGCGTCGTGGGGCGGCCTGCGGCCAAACGCATGTTTGGCGCTGGTTGGTATACTCGTCCCCATGCCGACAGCCCACGGCACCTTCGACATCGACCGCTTCGACACCGAGCCGCCCCACGACGTGCGGGACGGCGTGACGCTGACCCGTGCTCACATCACCAAAGCCTTCCACGGCGACCTGATCGGGGGGAGCGAGACGGACATCGTCATGGTGCACACGCAGATCCCGGCGGCCTACTCCGGCATCGAGCGCTTCATCGGAACGGTCCATGGGCGCAGCGGTGGATTCGTCCTCGTGCACGGCGCCGGGAATACGGGCGGTGATCCCTGGATGACATGGAAGATCGTCGAGACGAGCGGGACGGGCGACCTGACCGGGATCCGTGGCGAGGGACAGATCGTGATCGGCCCGGACGGCACGCACTCGTACACCATCGAGTACCAGACGTAGCCGACCCGGCGGCGACATGCCTGGCCGCCGACCCGCCGAGGCTCGCGTCACACGCTCCACGCACCCACCCCGGTCGGGCGCGGCTCGGCGGCCTCCTGAGGCGGCGCAGCCGGGTAAGCTAGGCGACACCCGGAGCCCCCGTAGCTCAGTGGATAGAGCAG
>JBEKAP010000266.1:0-2682 GCA_050015875.1 Candidatus Dormibacteria bacterium
CGGGCTCACCGTGGAACCCGGCGGTCACGCCGTCCAGCCCGACCCGGGAGAGGAGGGCGACCCCGTTCCAGCGGCCGCTGCCGTGGGGGGCGACCTCGTAGCCGAGCTCCGCGACCTCCGCGGTCGGGAAGCCGCCGTCCGCCACCTTGGTTTCCTGAAGGCAGAGGACGTCGGGGCGGGTGGCCTCCAGCCATTCGAGGAGGCGTGGCAGCCGCGCCACGATCGAGTTCACATTCCAGGTCGCGAGCAGCACCGCCTGAGGATGGGGAATAGCGGGGCGCCCCGTCAAGGTCGGGGCATCCCAGGGCCTCTCTCGGGCTCTGGTACCGTTGCCCGATGCCCTTCGGGCTGGCTCTCCTCGCGGCCTTCGGTTGCTCTCTCTGCATCGGCGTGGCGGCGGTGCTGGAGAAGGTCAGCGCCGATCGTGAGGCACGGGTGTCGTCGCTCCAGATCGGCCTGGTGGTGCGGTTGCTCGACGACTGGCCGTATCTCATCGGCCTGGCTCTGGACGGCGCCTCCTTCCTGCTCACCGTCGTGGCCGTGCAGAACCTGCCCCTCTTCGTCGCCGAGCCCGTGATCGCCCTCAACGTCATGATCACCGCCCTGCTCGAGCACCGCCTCTTCCAGCGACGGCTGCGGGCGGTGGGATGGGTGGCGATCGTGGGCATCCTGGTGGGACTGACCCTGCTCGCCGTCTCCGGCGGGCCGGAGCGGGCTCACCCGACCGCCGCGGCGGTGCGCTGGGTGGTCATCCTGCTGCCGCTCGGGGTCGCGGCTGCCGGCGCGGTGGTGGCGACCAGCAGCCGGCACGGCGCCACCGTCGCCCTCGGCGTCCTGGACGGCGTCGCCTTCGGCGGTACCGCGGTGGCGGGCCGGATGCTGGTGGTGCCCCATCAGCTCTGGCAGATCCTGCTCAGCCCCCTGCTCTGGGCGATGGTCGCCTACGGGCTGGTCGGGCTCCTGCTCTTCACGGTCGCCCTGCAGAGGAGCCACGCCAGCATCGTCGGTGCCTCGACGACGGCGGCACAGTCCATCGTGCCCATCGTGGTCGGCATCGCCTTCCTCGGTGACAGCCCGAGGGACGGCGCCTGGGCCGTGGCGGTGGCCGGCATGGTGCTGACGCTCGCGGGGACGCTGGCCATCGCCCTCACCAGGGTGGTGCCGGACCCCGCCGTGGCGCCGTAGTTCCACGTCGACGGCTCCCACTCCACCCGCGTCGGGGGCCGCCGCCCGGCGCCGGCACCGCGGCCGCGCACGAACGCCACGCGGTCGGTCCGAGTCCAACCGGGCAGGCACATCGGCGCAAGACCGGTTAAGGACACGGCAGTCCTTAACTGTCTTTTCGGGCAAGTGGGGTGTCCCGGCCGCGTGGCCAGCGCCGCGCGATCTGCCGAGGGTGGGAGTCGAACCCACACGGGGTTACCCCCGGCGGTTTTTGAGACCGCTGCGTCTGCCATTCCGCCACCCCGGCGTCGCGGGGGCAAGCTTCTCACGTCCCCGCGGCTGTGGACCGCTCCGGGGGCCACCGTCCGACCCGCCGGCTCCGCTATACCAGTCCCTGACACCGACCGCACCACGCCGCCAGCCGAGGAGAGGCCATGACCGACCAGCCCCACCCGACCCTGACCGATGACCAGGTCGCCCTGCTCCGCGAGCGGGTGCTCGCCCACGTCGCCACGGTGATGCCCGACGGCGCCCCCCACGTGACCCCGGTCTGGGTGGACACCGATGGCGAGGCCGTGCTCTTCAACACGGCCAAGGGGCGGCTCAAGTACCGCAACCTGAGCCGCGACCCCCGGATCGCGATCTCGCTCTCCGCCAAGGACGACGACTACCGCACCCTGGTCGTGCGGGGCCGGACCGAGTTCGTCGAGGAGGGCGCCGACGCCCACATCGACCGTCTCGCCAAGAAGTACCTCGGCGTCGACAGCTACCCGCACCGGCAGCCGGGAGAGGTGAGGGTCACGGTCCGGGTGATCCCCGAGACCATCCAGCGGCGGGGCTAGTCAGGCTCCTTCCCCGCCCCGCTGCAGCCCCGGCCGTCGCCGCCTGCCACAATCAGGTCGCCATGGCCGACCCCCTTCCCGTCCCGATTCGCTCGACGCTCGCCTCCCTGGGTGCCGCGCCGCTCGCCTTCGACTACGACGACATCAGCCTCGTCCCGCGGCACGCCTCCAGCCTGCCCCACCGCTCCGATGCGCGTCCGGCCGTCAGCCTGGGGGCCGTCTCCCTCGAGGTGCCCATCATCGCCTCTCCGATGCCCGACGTCTGCGGGCCGGAGATGTGCGAGGCGCTGGCCGAGGCCGGCGCCCTCGGCGTCCTCCACCGGTTCCAGACCGTGGACGAGGAGGTGGAGGAGTTCCGAGCGACCAGTGGCAGGACCGGGCCGGCCGCGGTCGGAGCCGCCGTCGGCGTCACCGGCGACTACCGCGAGCGCTTCGACGCCCTTGTCGAGGCCGGCTGCCGGACCATCTGTCTCGACACCGCCAACGGCGCCCACCACCAGGTCGGGGTGGCGCTCACCTGGGCCAGGGAGCGCCGCGATGACGTCACGCTGATCGCCGGCAACGTCGCCTCCGCGGAGGCCTTCACCTGGCTGGAGGACCGCGGAGCCGACGCCATCCGGGTCGGTATCGCGGGTGGGGCGGTCTGCGAGACTCGCACCGAGACCGGCGTCTTCGT
>JBEKAP010000267.1:0-2670 GCA_050015875.1 Candidatus Dormibacteria bacterium
TCCCAGTCAACATCCGGAC
Source organism: Candidatus Dormibacteria bacterium (assembly GCA_050015875.1). Taxonomy (GTDB): domain Bacteria; phylum Chloroflexota; class Dormibacteria; order Aeolococcales; family Aeolococcaceae; genus Changshengia. The sequence continues at coordinate 20 of JBEKAP010000267.1, forward strand.
CCACGGGGTCGCGCGCGGGTCCCGACCTGCCGCCCCAAGGATCAGCCGCGATGCAATCGCGCTCCGGACACGGACCGCTCCGTGATCGCGGGCGAGCGTACCGGGCCCGGGGATCGAACCCGGATGGGGCAGCGCCCCCGCGGTGTTTAGGACCGCTGCGTCTACCGATTCCGCCAGCCCGGTGCGGGCGTCCCAGTCTATCCCGAGCCCCTATACTGCGGACGGATGTTCGCCAGGCGGTTCTCCGAGTCCAGCTACCGTCGCAGCCAGGCCGCCACGGGCACTCCGGTGCATCCGACGCCGATCGCCCGGGGGCTGACGCTCCGGGTCCTCACCGTCGGTGAGGACCCGGCCGACCGGGAGCGCATCGCCCAGCACCTGGTCGACGAGCTGAACCGCGAGGCCGGTCTCCCCCCCTGCCAGGTCGTCGTCCCCGACCGCCCGCAGGTGCACCGGCACGACGGGCGGCGCCTCCAGTCCAAGACCTACGGCTACTACACATACCGGCTGGACCCCCAGGGACAGGTGGCCTGGGCGCGCATCCGCATCTATCACCGCACCGCCATGCAGCAGCGCGTCATCGCCCCCAAGGTCTTCCTCAACACGCTGCTCCACGAGTGGACGCACCACCACGACTTCCACGGGCTGCGACTGCCCCGCTCGTATCACACGGCCGGCTTCTTCGCCCGGCTCCGTGCGCTCGCCGACGCCCTCGAGGTGGGATTCGTGCTGCCGGCGGAGGCCGCTCCCGTGGGACCGCCGGCGGGCGGGGGGCTACCCGCCGATTAGCCCGAGGTCTGCGCACGCGGCGGCCCGGCCGTCACCGGCTCGGGTATCCTCGCTGATGCGGCGACGTAGCCAAGTGGTAAGGCACGGGTCTGCAAAACCCTGACCGTGGGTTCGATTCCCACCGTCGCCTCCAGCCGCTCCACCTCTCCCTGTGAAAGTCCGGTGGGCCTGGCCCTCCGTGGCTTCAGCGGATCGAGGTGTGGTCGATCCTACGGAGGCGGCGCCGGGGGCGGCGGCGGGTACGGGCAGGCCCAAGCTCCTCGGGCCGGCGGCGGGGGGTACGGGTAGGGCCATGCGCCGCTGGAAGGCGGTGGACGGTGGAAGGCGGCGACCGTCCCGCGGGCGAAGCCCAGCAGGTAGATGAGCGCGATATTGGCCAGCAGGGTGGCCGCGCCGAGGAGGACGACGGGGATGCGGGGAGGAGCCCAGGCCGCCTCGACGGCGGCCATCCAATCGCTGCTGTTCGTCGCCGGAGGGACGTATCTCAGCAGGGAGACGTCGACCAGAACGCCCAGCGAGGCGATCACGATCGCGATGACCCGCGCAGCTCGGACCCGCCGGGTGAGCGCGATGCCGCAACCGACGCCGACGTTGGCCACCACGGCGAACGACACGCCCCCCATCAGCATGGTCCAGAGGAAGAGGTTGGCCAGACCGAGCGGAATGAGGACGAGCCCCGCCATGCCTCCTCCCCCGCAGTGCGGGTCGCACTGGAAGAACGAGTTCACAGCGCTCAGCCCCGTCACCGACCGCCAGAGCATCCATGCCGCGGCCCCCAGCCAGAGCGGACCCTCGACGAGTAGCAGGACCTGCCCTGCCCTCAGGCTCGCCGGGACAGAGGAGCCACCTCCTTCGCCGGCCGCAGGAGCCGCGGGCACATCCCGGGGGGCGATCGCCACCATGCCCCCCCTTATAGGGCAGGCTTCGCGGTGCAAAGGTGCGACCTTTCGGATCGAGACTCTCCCGTGCTCGAAACGCCACCTGCGCGACACCGCCGGCGGACTGGTCCGGGACAGCCGGAGCAACGTCGGATGGACGGCCGTCCATCACCCGCGCGGTCGCGGTGGTCAGCTGCCGACGGTCGACTGGGCGGTGAGGACGGTCTCGATCCCCTGGATCGACGCCGAGCTGCAGACCGAGGACGGCTGATTGCTGTCCGCCAGGCAGATGGCCGCGGTCAGCCAGTTGGCGTTGCCGATGATGGCGAGCGCCACCGGGCTGGTCAGGTCGCCGAGGTCGGTCGCGATCTGCTTCCAGGTCAATCCCTGGAGGATCGAGGGGTCGAAGCTGGTGTTGTAGAGGATGTAGTCACCGCCGATGTCCAGGAAGGGGAAACCGGGGTAGCCAGCCTGCGACGAGGTGTACGGCTGCTGATCGTAGGTGGTGAAGATCTGCTGCTCCGTCGAACTCAGGGTCTGGAGCGGGTTCTGGTTCTGGTCCTCCTCCTCCACCGGCATGAAGTCGACCCACTGGCTCGAGTAGCTGCTGTCCACGAAGGTGAAGGTGCTGGTGTTGGGATCCTCGTCGGTGCTGCTCGACGACATCTCCTTGAGGCCGGTGAAGGTGCCGAAACGAGCGAGGGCCATGATCATGCTCCACCGCTCAGCCGCGCAGAATGGGCAGAACTCGCCGCCGACGTAGATCACCTCGGGCTTCCCCGACGAGTCGGTGAGCCGCTTGGTGCCGGTCAGCCGGCTGAGGTTCCCCGTCTGCCCGCCCTCACCGACGGTGGCGAAGGCGTGGTTGCCCGGCTCCGTCACCGCGGTGAGCACCGCCGCCGGGACCTTGGTGGGGGTGGACACCGCGAAGCTCGGCGGCAGGAGCAGCACCACCAGCAGCACCACGACGAGCGCCACGACCAC
>JBEKAP010000268.1:0-2642 GCA_050015875.1 Candidatus Dormibacteria bacterium
TTGTGTCGTCGGTAGGAGTGTCGCCTTGGTCCCGTCGAGCGTCCCGAGGATCTTCGCCCAATCGCACTCCTTCCATCCTTCGACGCAGGTGCGGAGGAGGTGCTCCGCGAGCGCTGGCGACACGCCTCCCTCAGCCCTTCGCGGGCGGCGATGCCTCCTGCGCGATCACCGGCCCAATGACCGTCTCAACCAGGGCCCAGTCATTCGGGTAACCGTTGGCACCACAGGTGGCTCGGAAGGCGCTGAGATCCGCGGCGATCGCCTGGAGCCAGGAGGCCGGCGAGAGTTCCCGCTTACCGATGAGACGCGAGGTGGCGAGGCCCTGGGCATTGACCATGAGCCAGGTCACGCCCCGGTGATCGGTCCGGAGCTCGAACGGGGCAGCCACGGCCCGTGGCCGCCCCACGCTCGTTCCCGCCGGCCGCCCCTGCCCATTGGCCGCCGCCGCTCCAGCTGAGGACTCGGCTTCTCGGTGCGAGCGCGCGGTCGCGAGGGCGGTGCCCACGTCCGCGCCGGCGCCGCGTAGGTCACGAACGGTCCGGGCGAAGTCCAGCTGGCTGCGCTGGTCGGGGAGCTCGGCGATCGCCTCCACCACCTCGGTCTGAGCCTCGACGCCGATCGACTGCAGAACGCCGGCAATCTTCAGGTCCACGCCCTTGCGGTCCATGAGGTGGCGCGTCTCCTCGGGGAGCTGCGCGTAGCGGATGTGCTGGTCCACCCAAGCCACCGACTTGTGGTACCGGACCGCCAGGGCCTCGTTGGTGAGCCCGTAGCGCTCCTTGCGGTTGAGCAGGGCCGCGGCAACCTCGGTGCGGGTGAGGTCGTCCCGCTGCAGGTTCTCGGCGAGGGCCTGATCGTAGGCGGCGTCGTCATCGGGGATGTCGTAGTCGACCACCACGTCGGCCACGGTCAGACCATCGATCTTCTGCACGGCCCGCCAGCGGCGCTCGCCGAGGATGATCATGTGCCGCCCATCCAGGTCGGGCGGGCGGACGCGAATCGGCTGGAGCATGCCGTTGGCGGCGATGTCGGCCGCGAGCTCGAGGATGGTCTGGGGGTCGAACTGACGCCGCGGTTGGTTCGGGTTGGGATAGAGCCTGTTGATCGGCAGCCTGCCCGGGCGCGCTCCGATCGGACGCTCCTCGGTCATCACCGCCACCGGGGCGATGGAGAGCTCCGCCAGAGCGGCCTTGCGCTTGCTCATGCTGGGATCTCCTCGGGTAGGCGTGCCATCACGAAGTTGGTGAGAGCGCTGTAGCCGTCGACCAGCGCTTGGAGCGGGCCCCCCGTGCGCGCGTACTGGTCGCGAAACTCGCGGAGCGTCAGCCGGGAGGCGTTCGCCTCGCTCACGTACGAGCACTCCGGGAGGATGTTGGGCGAGAGACATTCGCCGTACATGTCGCGCAGGCGGCTGAGGACCTGGGCGTCGCCGGCCGCATTCGGGTGCCGGCGCCAGGCGCTCACCACCGTCCGTCGGATCGCCTCGATGCGAGGAAGGCCCAGCTGGCCGCGCACCATGCCGATCTCGTGGAGCATGTCGCCGGCGTGGCGGGCGTCAGGGAAGTTCGCCGGGGTGGGGACGACGATGACGTCGGCGCAGCCGAGCACGTTGCGAATCAGCTCGGTGGAGTGCCCGAGATCCACGACCGCCAGGTCGAAGTCGGCTTTGACCACGTCCAGCGCGCGGCGCAGATAGAAGCTACCGTCGCTGAACCCTGAGCGGATGACCTCATCCACCTCCAGAAGGTGAGGGGAGGAGCCAAGCAGCTGCATGGCCGCGATCGCCCCGTGCGCCCCCGAGATCCGGGGTCGCAGGAACGGACGGGGGTCAAGCGACATCGGGGGGTTGCGCAACACCCCATCGAGGCCCTTCCAGGGGAGGATCTCCTGGCCCGCGTAGGAGGTGAGGTCGGCTTGCCGGTCGGCGTCCACGAGGAGCACCCTCATGCCTCGGAGCACCGCCTCGGCGCCGACGTTGAAAGCCGTGGTCGACTTGCCGACCCCTCCCTTGTTGGAGACGACGGCGATGATCCTCATCTCGCGAGGGTGCGCGGCGATCATTCGTCGCCCGCCTGCCCGCCGTTGCGGACGGCACCCGCGATGTCCAGCTCACGCGCCTCGACCAACTCCACCATGGTGTCCACGAGGTCACTGTAGGAGGGCTTGGTGCCCGTCTCCCGGAGGGCGCGCAACTGCCACTCGGTGAGGGTGACGTACGCAGCCCGGCTCAGACGGACCCGGGGCAGGTGCTCGATGGTTCTGGCCACTCGTGACGTCCTGGAATGACGGTTAGCTGCGACGGGACGACCGCGCGAAGCCTACATCCCGGAGTCCCGTGTGTCAATCGGGATCGACGTCCCGGCGGGACGCGCGGACACCGGGATCGTACTGAGTATTTCTGGCGGCACTCGTGTCGCGCTGCCGCCTTCGCACCGACCGACGTGTCTGCGGCGAGCGGACGATCGTACTGAGTATTTCTCCAGCCCGCGTCGCCGGGGATGGGCCGGTCAGCCGAGGGCGCGGCGCGGCCGGTGCTCGTGGGCCTGCCGGCCCTCGGCCAGGTGCAGCAGCTCCTCGCGGTACTCCGCGTTGAAGAGCCGACGGTCCTCCTCCCGGCGGAGCCGCCAGTTCGGGCTCCGGCG
>JBEKAP010000269.1:0-2585 GCA_050015875.1 Candidatus Dormibacteria bacterium
CTGCGGGTGAAGGACCTCTTCCGGGCCATCGTCACCGGGGCAAACCCCACATACGCGGAGTGGCTGCGACCGATCTGGTGACGTACCGCGGCGGCGCGGCGGCCTCGCGGACGATCCTTGCCCCGGCTCGGCGGAGCAGCCGCCGGGGCACCCGGAGCGGATCCTCGCCCGGCCCCGCCAGCTCCGCCAGCGCCAGGGTGCGGCGGAATCCGCCGGGGTCCGAGCGCACCTCGCCCGCCACCGCGATGCAGGCGACGCCCAGCCGGGCGGAGCGGCGCGCCACCTCACCGGGGGCCTTCCCGGCGGCGGTCTGGCGGTCCAGCCGTCCCTCCCCGGTGATCACGAGGTCTGCCCCTCCGATGGCCGGGTCGAGCCCGATGGCGTCGGCGACCAGTGATGCCCCGGGGAGGAGGGCCGCGCCGGCGACGGCGAGCCCGTAGCCACTGCCGCCGGCGGCCCCGGCACCCGCCACCGCGCGGAGTGCGGCGGGGATGTGCGCATCGCGCTCCAGCACCTCGGCGAGCCGTCGCAGCCCCGCCGCCAGACGGTCGACGTCCGCGTCCGTCGCCCCCTTCTGGGGGCCGAAGAGGTGAGCCGCGCCGAGCCGGCCGAGCAGCGGGCTGCCCACGTCGCAGGCGACCTCCAGGCGGCAGCCCTGGAGCCGGGGGTCCAGGTCGCGGAGGTCGGCCGAGGCCAGGGCGATCAGGGCTCCCCCGCCGATGCCGAGGGGGTGGCCGCGCCCGTCGAGGAGCCGTGCGCCGAGGGCGGCGAGCAGACCCGCGCCGCCATCGGTGCAGGCCGACCCGCCGATGCCCACCAGGATGCGGCGGGCGCCCCCGTCGAGGGCGCGCGCGATCAGCTCGCCGGCACCCCGGGAGGTGGCGCGGAGCGGGTCGGGCCGGCCGCGGATGCGCCTCAGGCCGGCCGCCTCGGCCATCTCGACCACCGCGGTGGTCGCGGAGAGCCACCCGAGGCGGGCCACCAGCCGCCCGCCCAGCGGCCCGCACACCCGGTGCCGCTCGATCCGTGAGGACGGGGACACCGAGAGCAGGACGTCCAGGGTGCCGTCACCCCCGTCCGCCATCGGCAGGGCCCGAGGCGCCGCCCCCGCGTCGCGCACACCGCGAGCCAGGGCCGCCGCGGCCGCAGCCGCGGTCAGGGTCCCGCGGAAGGCGTTGGGGGCGCAGAGGATGCGCAGCCACGGGCCGGCCGCACCCTGGTGGGAGTCGCCTTCGCGCTCGCCCGCGGACGGCCCCGCGCCGGTCATCGTCTCAGCGCGGGCCGATCAGCGCGAAGTAGCCGGCCATCTCCTCGGCGGTCCAGAGATGACCGTCGCATTTGTCCACGTAGACCAGGCGACCCGAGGCCGACCCCGAGGCCGGGGTGTCCGTCTCGGCCGCGCGGATCTGGAAGGTGAAGAACATGGGATGGTCGGCATGCAGCCGGGGCACCTCGGGTCGCACCGCCTCTCCTCTCGGGGGTGCCGCCGCCAGCGCGTGCAGCGCCGCCTCCGCGATGCCGATGGCGGCGGCCCCATAGCGGGCCGGCACGATGAGCGTGGAGATCCCGTGCCGGTCGTGGGCCTGGCGCTGGGCCCGGGCGGCCTCCAGGGTCAGCGACGAGCCCGCGAACTCGAAGTCGAGCTCGACCAGGGAGGCGGTCCGGATCCGCCCCTGCTCCCAGGGACGCGGCCTCACGTGGACCAGGTCGTACCGGGCGTCGGCGGCGGCGGGGGGGGCGGGCATCTCGGGGAGACTCTCAGCCCGCTGGGCGCGCTGTCAATGGGGACGCCGCACCCTGCTAGCGGCCCCGCCGGACCCGGGCGATCCAGCGGTCGGGGGAGCGGACCTCGGCCATGGTCGGCATCATCTCAGGGCCCTCCCACACCCGGTTGAGGAGCCGGTAGCCGCCGGCCGAGATGAGGGCCTCGCAGAAGCGCTCGCCGAGGTCGTACTGGCGCATCTTGAGCGAGATCCCCGTCAACCCGAGGATCAGGCGCTCGACCAGGCTGCGCTCCGCCTGGCGCCGGTGAAAGGCGGCCTCCAGATCGTCATAGTCCTCGATGTGGCCCCGCCCGACCCGGTGCATCACCAGGTTGCTGTAGCCCTCCAGCACCGACATGATCGCCTGGAGGCGGCCGATGCCGCGGAGCTGGCCGGCCATGGCGACGCCCATCCGGCGGAGCGCTTCGGAGGTGATGCCGCGGGGCTCCGGGTCCCCGCCCGCGTCGCCGAGCCCGGACGCGACCAGCTCCCCCATCAGGCGTCCGATGTGGGGGCCGAGCCAGGGGTGGGCCTCGAATTGCCAGGCGTGGGTCGCCTCATGGAGGATGAGCCAGCGCCGGAGCGGTTCCGCCGGGGCGTCCTGGCCGCGCCGGAGCGTCTCGACGTTGGGCTCGACCAGGTAGAGGGCGGCCGGAGGCCGGCCGGCATCGCCGCGCCGCGCCCCGGTCACCGGGGCGAAGGCGGGGGCCGGGAGCATGAGCACCGGGTCGTACTGCCCGAGCACGCGCCGCGACATGAAGCCGAGGACCTCACCGACGTAGCGGCTGGTCAACCTCCGGCCCAGCGCCGTCATGGCGGTCT
>JBEKAP010000270.1:0-2580 GCA_050015875.1 Candidatus Dormibacteria bacterium
GGCCGGCTGCGAGTGCGGCCGCCGCCCCGCCGTCTTCATTCTTCCCGCCTTAAGGCCACCCAAAGACGCCCCGCTAGGCTCCCACGCCATGGAGACCTTCATGGTGCGGGTCTGGATACCCGGCGGCGGCGAGCGCCCGGATGGCGTTCGAGGGGTGGCGACGCATCTCGGTTCGGGACGGGAGATCGCATTCTCCGGGCCGGCGCGACTGATCGCCTTCCTGGGCGAGGCCACCGCCATGGAAGAACGGTCCGCATCCATGCAGAGGGCCTCGCAAGACCTGGATCAGGAGTAGAGAGCCATGAAGCTTCGCGGGTTCGTTCCTTTGCTGGCAGGGATCGCCGCCGTCGGCTGGGCGGCGGGATGCGGCTCCACGTCGAGCCCACCGACGCAGTCCTCCTCGGGCTCCATCTCCACCACCGCGTCCGCACCGGCCGCCACCTCGACACAGGCAACCTCTGCCCCCACGGCCACTGCCGGCGGCCCGCTGTCGGGAACGTGGTCGGGGTCCTACTCCGGCGCCTTCACCGGCACCTTCACCCTCAACTGGACGGAATCGGGGTCGTCCCTCAGCGGCAACATCGACCTATCACCGGGCGGAAGCGAGTCCATCTCCGGGACGGTCACCGGCAGCAGCATCCAGTTCGGGGCGGTCGGCTCGGAGGCGATCACGTACAACGGCACCGTCTCCGGCGGCGCCTCCATGTCCGGCGACTACTCGGTCATCGGCACGAGCGGCGGCTCCTGGACGGCGTCCAAGACCTCCTGAGCCGCGGTGGGGGGCTCCCCGTCCAGCTGAGCAGCCGGCTGCCGGCCACAGCCTGGGCGGGGTGATCCCCGACGGACGGGTCGCCCCACGCCATGCGGCAAGCTACGCGGATGGCAGTTGACGCGGAGCGGGGACCGGAATCCCTCACCCCGCCCCCCGTCGTCGCCGTGGTGGGGCCCACCGCCACCGGTAAGACGGCCTTCGCGGTGCGGCTCGCGGAGCGCCTGGGTCGCGCCGAACTGCTCAACGCCGACTCCCGCCAGATGCTGCGCGGCCTCCGCGTCGGGACCAACACCCCCGGACCGGAGGAGCTGGCCGGGGTCCCCTGCCATCTGCTGGGGATCACCGAGCCCGGCTGCCCCTTCTCGGTGGCCGACTGGCTCGCGGCGGCGCGGGACTGCCTCGCCGCCCTGGACGTTCGCGGCGTGCGGCCGATCGTCGTGGGGGGCACCGGCCTCTACGTGCGAGCTCTGCTGGACGGTCTCGACCTGGACGGCTCTCCACCCGACCCCGTCCGCCGCGCCGCGCTCAACGCCCGGGCCTCGAGCCCCGAGGGACTGGCCGAGCTCGCTGCTGACCTGCGCCAGCGCGATCCGGAGGGCGCCGCCGGAATCGATCTCCGCAATCCGCGCCGGGTGGTGCGGGGCCTGGAGATCGTCGAGGCGCGCGGCAGCCTGGCCGGCCGAGGGCGCGGCGGCACCACCCGCCCCAGCGTCCGGATCGGCGTCGACGCGGCGCCCGACGTCCACCGCGAGTGGATCGCCGAACGGGCGGGCCGGATGATGGCCGGCGGTCTGCTCGAGGAGACGGCGGCGGCGCTCGCTCGGGGAGTCACCTCGGAGGCTCTGGACGGCTCCGGGATCGGCTACCGGGAGGCCCTGGCGGTGCTGGACGGACGGCTCTCCGCGGCCGAGGCGATCACCGAGATCGCCCGGCGGACGGTCCGCTACGCCAAGGCTCAGCGCACCTGGTTCCGCGCCGACCGGGGAGTCGTCTGGCTCCAGCGGGAGAGCGGCGACGATCTCGACGGGCTGGTCTCGCGCGCCCTTGAGCTGGCCAGGGGACGCGGAACCACGGGCGCCGCCTGAGCCCTCGGATCCCGCCTCGGGGCGCCATCCGGGAGAACGCCCGGACCGAACATACGTCAGGAACATCCGTTTGCATTTCGGCGCCGGCCATGCTACAGTCGTGCGTGCCCCGACACGCTGAGAGGTGAGACAGACGACATGGCAGACGCCCTCAACCCGCGCCAGCGGCAGATCATCGAGTTCCTCCGCGAGCACGCGCGCACCCACGCCTACCCTCCCACGGTGCGAGAGATCGGCCTCGCGGTCGGGCTCAGCTCCTCCTCGACGGTGCAGAACCATCTCAACTCACTCGAGGCGAAGGGGCACATCCGTCGCGACCCCACCAAGTCGCGGACCGTCGAGGTGGTCGGCCACGAGTCGGCCCCGCCGCGCACCGCTCCGAGGGTTCTCACCCTGCCTCTGATCGGCCGCGTGGCCGCCGGCACCCCGGTGCTCGCCGAGCAGAACGTCGAGGACCACATCACCGTGGGCCAGGAACTGGCGGGAGACGATGGAGCGTATGCGCTCACCGTCCACGGCGACAGCATGATCGACGCCGGCATCCTGGACGGCGACCTCGTCGTGGTCCGGCCTCGGCGCGACCCACCGGCCAACGGGACGATCGTCGTCGCCCGCATCGAGAACGAGGCGACCGGCGAGGGCGAGGTGACAGTGAAGCGCTTCTTCCGTGAGGGCGGCCGGGTGCGGTTGCAGCCGGCAAACGCCAGCTACGCGCCGATCTTC
>JBEKAP010000271.1:0-2557 GCA_050015875.1 Candidatus Dormibacteria bacterium
GCTCAGAAGAGCCCGACGATGTTTCCCGCCTCGTCGATGTCGACACGCTCCGCGACGGGTGCGCTGGGCAGGCCGGGCATCGTGCGCATCTCGCCGCTGCGCAGGTAGACGAATCCCGCGCCCGCGGCGGCTCGCACCTCCCGGATCGGCAGGGTCCACCCGGTGGGGGCACCCTTCTGCCGGGGATCGGCGGAGAGGCTCAGCTGAGTCTTGGCGATGCAGATCGGGAGGCCGCCGAATCCGTCGCGCTCGCACTGGCGGAGCTGCTGAGCGGCGGCGCTGTCGTAGGCGACACCGTCGGCGCCGTACACGCGCGTCGCCACCGCGGCCACCTTCTCCTCGAGGCTGGCCTCGTCCGGGTAGAGCATCCGGAAGGCGCTCTCCTCGTCGCACGCGGCGGCCACCGCGGCGGCGAGCTCCACCGCCCCCTCACCGCCCCGCGTGTAGCTGGTGTGCACCGCGCAGCGGACGCCCATGGCCTCGGCGATCCGGGCGATGGCGGCGTGCTCGGACGGGTGGTCCTCGGGGTGGGCGTTGATGGCCACCACCACCGGGATGCCGAAGAGCCGGCAATTCTCCACCTGCTTGCGCAGGTTGGCTCCACCGATCTCGACCTCGACCGGATTCTCCTCGAAGAGCTGAGGCGGGAGGCCGCGGCCGGCCACGATGCGGTGCCTTCCGGAGTGGGCTTTGAGCGCGCGGACGGTGGCGACGACGACGGCGGCGTCGGGGCGCAATCCGCTCACCCGGCATTTGATGTCGAAGAAGCGCTCGGCACCCATGTCGGCGCCGAAGCCGGCCTCCGTGATCAGGAACTCGCCGGCCCGGCTGCCGATCAGGTCACCGATCACCGACGAGTTGCCATGGGCGATATTGCCGAAGGGACCGGCGTGAACGATGGTCGGGGTGCCCTCGAGCGTCTGCACCAGGTTGGGTTTGATCGCCTCCAGCATGAGCACCGTCATCGCGCCGGCGGCGTGCAGGTCGTCGGCGGTGACCGGCCTGCCGTCCCGCGCATGGCCGACGACGATGCGGCCCAGCCGGCTGCGCATGTCGGCCAGGGACCTGGAGAGGGCCAGCACCGCCATCACCTCGGAGGCCGGGGTGATGTCGAAGCCGCTCTGGCGCGGCACGCCGTCCTGGGCCGCACCGAGGCCGATGACGATGTTGCGCAGGGCGCGGTCGTTGACATCCAGCACCCGCCGCCACGAGATGGTGGCGGGGTCGAGGTTCAGCGCGTTGCCCTGGAAGAGATGGTTGTCCACCATCGCGGAGAGGAGGTTGTGGGCCGCGGTCACGGCGTGCATGTCACCGGTCAGGTGCAGGGCCACCCTGTCGAAGGGGATGAGCGTGCTGCGGCCGCCGCCCGCCGCGCCGCCCTTGACGCCGAAGGTCGGACCCACGGACCCCTGGCGCAGGGAGACCACGGCCCGCCGGCCGATCCGGCGCAGGCCGTCGCCGAGGCCGATGGTGGTCACGGTCTTGCCCTCGCCCAGGGGCGTCGGGGTGATCGCGGAGACCACCACGTAGCGGGCACGCCGGCCCGCCGGCAGCGCAGCGAGCGCCTCCAGGCGGATCTTGGCGACGCCCAGCCCGTACGGCTCGAGCAGCTCCGGCCCGATCCCCATCTCGGCAGCGACGTCACCGATGGCGCGCGCCTCGGTGGGAAGGGAGCGATCCTGGGTGGATGCTTTCATGCCCCCATCGTGCCCCCCCGCGGGCGCCGGGACCTATAGGCGGCGGCCATCAACTGGGAAGGCACAAGGTCCCGTCAGCGTCGAGAGTTGCCGCCCCCACCCTGGGTCATCATCAGGATCATCACCAGGTTGAGGAAGAGGTTGAAGACGTCCAGGTAGATCTTGAGCGCCATCCGGATGGCGCTCCCCGGGGCGTTGGCGGTGTGGGTCACCCGCTGGATGTCGTAGAGGAGGAAGAGCGAGAAGAGCACGCACGCGGCTGCCGAGATGAAGATCTGGAAGGCTGTCGACTGGACGAAGAGGCCGATCACCATTGCCACCACGACGCCGATGAGGGCGGCGAAGAGCCATCCCCCGATGCGACTGAAGTCGCGGCTGGTTGCCCGGGCGTAGAGCGTGATCCCACCGGTGGTCGCCACGGTGGCCGCCACCGCCTCGTACACGATGTACTGATAGCCCCCGGCCTGCAGGCCCAGGATCAGCGGAGCGACGGCGATCCCCGTGACGACCCCGAAGGCGAGGAAGAGGACCATGCCGATCCCCGGGCGCGCGGCCAGCGCCTGGGTGGCCATGACCAGGACGATCATGGCGATGAACCAGAGGATGTCGCCCCCTGAGGTGGCGGTGTTGAGCCCGGCGCCTCCGAGGAGGATCCCGCCGAGGGCGCAGAGCACCAGCAGGCAGGTCAGGCCCATCACCTTCTCGGGGAGGCTGATCGCCCCCTGCATGGCCGGGTCGGCCCAGCCGCGGGTCTCGCCGAAGGGGTTGTAGAGGCTGCGGTTGGCCCCGCCGCCCATGCCGCTGTTCATGTTGAACATCTCAGATCTCTTGGCTCCAGATGGGGAGATCTGGTCGTCTCG
>JBEKAP010000272.1:0-2545 GCA_050015875.1 Candidatus Dormibacteria bacterium
GTCCAGGCCCGGCAGCGCACCGGCCAGAACATCCAGGACGCCCACGAGGCGATCCGGCCGACCGACGTCAGCCGCACCCCGGAGCAGGTGGCCGAGGTGCTGCCCCGTGAGCAGGCGCGTCTCTACGAGCTGATCTGGCGGCGGTTCGTGGCCAGCCAGATGGCCCCGGCCCGCTTCCTCAACACCAGGGTGACGGTCGCGGCCTCCGACTTCCTCTTCCGCGCCACCGGGTCGGTGCTGGTCTTCGACGGATTCCAGAAGGTCTGGAGGCGGGACGAGGAGCGCGACCGTGACGGTCAGCTTCCCGCCCTGGATGCCGGCGACCGGCTGGCCTGCTGGGACGTGACCGCGGAGCAGCACTTCACCCAACCGCCACCCCGCTACACCGAGGCGTCCCTGGTCAAGGAGATGGAGGAGCGCGGCATCGGCCGCCCGTCCACCTACGCGCCCACCATCGAGGTCATCCAGGAGCGCGGCTACGTCCGTCAGGAGGAGCGCCGCCTCTATCCCACCGAGTTGGGCAAGACCGTCGACGGACTGCTCCGTGAGCACTTCGCGGAGATCGTCGACATCGACTTCACGGCTGACCTGGAGCGCCGCCTCGACGCGATCGAGGCCGGCAAGCGCAAGTACGAGCCCACGGTCAGGGAGTGGTACACGCCCTTCAACGCGACCGTCGACAAGGCTCACACCGACATGCAGCGGGTCAAGGTGCCGGCGAAGTCGACGGGCGAGGCCTGCCCGCAGTGCGAGATCGGCGAGCTGGTCATCCGCGAGGGGCGGTTCGGCGCCTTCGTCGGCTGCTCCCGGTACCCGGAGTGCGACTACATCAAGGACAAGAAGCAGTCGTCGGCGACGCCCATCGGGGAGAGCTGCCCACGCTGCGGCAAGCCCCTGGTCCAGCGCCAGGGGAAGCGCGGCCCCTTCGTGGGCTGCAGCGGGTACCCGAAGTGCCGCTTCCTCCGGGACATCCCCGCTGCCGAGGGTGCCGGTGGGGAGGGCTCCGGCCCGGCGGGTGCCGTGGGCGGCTCGGGCGCGGCCCCGGCGGCGGAGTCCGAGGGTCTCGGCACCTGCCCCGAGTGCTCCCGCCCGCTGGCCCGCCGGCAGAGCCGCCGGGGAAGCTTCGTCGGCTGCACCGGCTACCCGGACTGCCGGTACATCCAGCCGCAGAGCAGCAGCCCGGGCGGTGCGGTGGCGGCTCCCGCAGCCGAGCAGACCGGGGAGAGCTGCCCCGACTGCGGCAAGCCCCTGGTCCGCCGGCAGGGACGCTTCGGTCCCTTCGTCAGCTGCAGCGGGTACCCGAAGTGCACCTACCGCCCCCCGCGGAAGGCGCCCGCGACCAAGGCGGAGATCGCCTCGTGACCCCGCGCCCGCACGCCACCACCATCGTCGGCGTGCGCCGCGCCGGCATGGTGGCGATCGCCGGCGATGGGCAGGTCACCGTCGGAGATGTCGTCATGAAGCACCGGGCCGCCAAGGTGCGGCGGCTCCACCGCGACACCGTGCTGGCCGGATTCGCCGGTGCGGTGGCGGACGCGCTGACCCTCTTCGACAAGTTCGAGCAGCAGCTCGACCGTCACCAGGGTCACCTCCTCCGCGCCTCCGTCGGCCTGGCCAAGGAATGGCGCACCGACCGCTACCTCCGCCACCTGGAGGCGATGCTCATCGTCGCCAACCGCGACCAGCTGCTGCTGCTCTCCGGAGACGGGGAGATCATCGAGCCGGACGACGATCTGGCCGCCATCGGAAGCGGCGGGCCCTATGCGCTGGCGGCGGCGAAGGCGCTGCTCCAGAACACCGATCTGGACGCCGCCGAGGTGGCGCGCCGGTCGCTGGCGATCGCCGCGTCGCTCTGCATCTACACCAACGACCAGATCACCGTGGAGACCCTCTCGACCGAGGCGGTGGTCGCCGGCGAAGTCGGCGGGACGACGTCCCCGACCGGGGCGGCGGCCGCGGAGGAGCCGGTCTCGGGGTGACGATGGACGCCGCACAGCCCTCCCCATCCGATCCCACGTCCGGTGATGTCACGCCGGTGGCGACGGCCCCGGGCCCGGCACCGGCGTCCGACGGTCGGACCGGGGACGAAGCGTCCCCGGACGGCGCCGAAGCCCGAGACCCGGACGACCTTCGACCCACCGAGATCGTCCGGCATCTCGACGCGTACATCGTGGGGCAGGCGGCGGCCAAGCGCGCCGTCGCCATCGCGCTGCGCAACCGGGTGCGCCGCCGGCGTCTGAGCGACGAGATGCGTCGCGAGGTGCTGCCGAAGAACATCCTGATGATCGGTCCGACCGGGGTGGGCAAGACCGAGATCGCGCGGCGGCTCGCCAAGCTCACCGCCTCCCCGTTCATCAAGGTCGAGGCCACCAAGTTCACCGAGGTCGGCTACGTCGGACGCGACGTCGAGGCGATCGTGAGGGACCTGCTCGAGCAGACCATCACCGACGTCCACGAGGAACGCGTGAGCGAGGTGGAGGCGCGCGCCCGTGAGGTGGCCGAGCGGCGCATCCTGGAGATCCTGGTGGACGCCGAGATGCGCTCG
>JBEKAP010000273.1:0-2537 GCA_050015875.1 Candidatus Dormibacteria bacterium
CCCCAGAGACCGTTGATCTCCAGGGTCGGACGCACCGTCCGGCGCTCGGCGGTGGTGTACCCGTTCTCGCCGAAGGTGGCGGGGACGGCCCCGGCCACCTCGCGGAACGCGGCCTCGTCGAAGGGCGCGGCCGCCATCTGGGCTCGCTCGGCGCTGGTCAGTTCCACCACCTCGTCGTAGAAGCCGGGGACGGTGACCCGCCCGCTTCCGGGGTCGCGGAGGGAGGCGAGGATCCGGGAGAGTGCCTCGAGCGGGTTGAGGACGGCGCCCCCGAACTCCCCGGAGTGGAGATCGAGGGCCGGACCCGTGACCTCCACCTCGAGGTCCACCAGCCCGCGCAGACCGACGCAGATCGAGGGCTGGCCGCGACCGTGCATCGCCGTGTCGGAGACGACACAGAGATCGGCGCGCAGCCGGGTGGCCTCGGCCCCGATGAGCTGCTCGAAGTGGGCCGAGCCGATCTCCTCCTCCCCCTCCACGATCAGCTTGAGATTGAGCGGCAGCTCGCCGCGGGTGCGGAGATGGGCTTCGACCGCCTTGAGGTGCATCCACACCTGGGCCTTGTCGTCGGCGGCACCACGGCAGCACAGCTCGTCGCCCACGATCCGCGGCTCGAAGGGCGGCGCCGTCCACTCCCCCATCGGATCGACGGGTTGGACGTCGTGGTGGCCATAGATCAGCACGGTCGGCAGTTCCGGATCCAGCATCCTCTCCGCGTAGACCGCGGGGTGACCGGCGGTCTCGATCAGCTCCGCGGTTGCGAAGCCGGCATCCCGAGCAGCCCTCGCCAGCTGCTCGGCGCTGCGCCGGACGTCGCCGGCATGGGCGGGGTCGGCCGAGATCGAGGGGATGCGGCAGAAGTGGACCAATTCATCGACGAAGCGCGGCTGGTGGGCGTCGCAGTAGGCGTCGAGATCCCGAGCGTTCATGCCCGAGGAGGGTAGCGCGCGGGACCGTCTGCCCTCATTGGCGAGCACAGCCGCCCGCGGTGGTGTAGCCTCTACGCCGTCCGTCCCTCACTCCCACTCAACGTCGCAGCAGGAGGTTCGACTCATGGCGGTTCAGGCACACGCCCCCGCAGCCGAGGGCCAACGCCCGCAGGGGCCGGCCCTGAACGGAGGCCCGCCGCGGGCCTTCAGCTCCGCCCCTCCCGCGCCGCCCGCCGTGGACGGCCCCGTTGTCGAGTTGATCGGCCGCCCGACCACCCAGCCGCGGGTCGGCTTGCGCGGCGTCATCGAGGCCGCCGTCGATGAGGCGGTCCTCCCCCACCAGCTCCATGAGATCGACCAGGTCATCGAGCTGGCACAGCTCGGCGAGCTGCTGATCGAGAAGGACGCCCGGGTCGCCCTGCTGGAGCGGGGCCTCGCCGACTGGCGCGAGCGGGCCCGCCTCGAGATCGAGGCTCGCGCCGCCGCCGAGCGGGTCGCCTTCGAGCGTGAGCGCGACCTGATCGGGGTCATCCACCAGCAGATCTCCGCCATCGAGAGCGCTGAGGAGACCACTCGGGAAGCCTTCGCCCAGGCCGACGAGCTCCGCGCCCGTCTCGACGAGCAGACGGCGCTGGCGGAGGACGCCGAGCAGAACACCCAGTCGGCGCTCGCCCGGATGCACGAGCTGCAGATGAGGATCGACGAGCTCGAGGACCAGCTGCGGCAGCGGGCGCGCCGCTGGTGGAGGCGCCGGGCCGTCTGACCCATCCGGGTCCGAGGCCTCTCTCGCCGGCCGCTCTCCTCCACTGGCTGGCGGTGTCCGCGTGGGCGGATGTTTGCCGCGCAGTGGCCATCGTTGGTGCCACGGCGGTTTCTTCGGTGCCCACGATTCGGGCCCCCCGGTGACATTCGGGTTGCACCTGTCCCGAACGCACCCGTGAACAACTGGTCCGTTGCAATGCGTGGGGCCGGCGTTGCGAAAGGATGGCGGCAGCGTGACAAGCCGGGGGACAGGACGGATGGGGATCTGGGCCGGGCGAGAACATGGTCGCCGACAGCCGGGACACGGACGACTGGGGAAGTCCGACCCGGTCACCAGGAGACCTCCCATGGCGACGCCAGCCCTCTTCGCCCGCACCCGGCTCCGCCGGCATCTCTCGATCGCGTCGCTCGCTGCCGCGGGTGGTCTGGTGCTGACCGTGGCCGGAGCACTGGGGGTGTCCGCGGCCGCGACTACGGCGCCAACCGTGACCGCGCTCTGCAGTCCGAGCGCCGGGACCTACTCCTGGAAGATCAGCTACGGCACGACCGAGGCCAACTACAACATCGACTACGCGGCAACCGCCACGGGCACGGGCGGGTGGACCGAGGTGACGTCGGCGGTGGTGCCGTTCGACTTCAACACCACCAGCGCCTACACCACGATCTACGTGCGGTGGGATACCGGCCATGTCGAGGCGGCCGGGGTGGCGGCTGACACGACCGCCTGCCCGACACCCACGCCGGTGCCGACCCCGACCCCCACGCCGACGCCAACACCAACCCCCACCCCGACTCCGACCCCAACCCCAACCCCCACTCCCACGCCCACGCCGACCCCGGTCCCCA
>JBEKAP010000274.1:0-2524 GCA_050015875.1 Candidatus Dormibacteria bacterium
GGCCTTGCGGGTCGCGATCTTGTCCCCGAGGGCGTAGCTGGGGAGGGTGACCTCGGCCGCCTGGGGCCGGATCGCCGGGGTGCCCCCCTTGGGCTTGCGCACCTCGATGCGGAGATCGTGCTCCTCGCCGAGCTGGTCGATGGCCCGCACCGCCATGTCCGGGGGCAGGGCGACCCCGTGCCACCCGTCCTTGTTCTCGATCTCGGAGAACCCCTTGCCCTTGATCGTCCTGGCCAGGATCACGGTCGGCCGTCCGACCGTTTCCCGGGCATCGACGTAGGCTCCGTCGATCTCATCCAGGTTATGGCCGTCGATGACCAGGGCGCGGCAACCGAAAGCCTCCACCCGGCGGCGGTAGGCCTCCATGTTCCAGCCGAACTCGGTCTCGCCACGCTGGCCGAGCCGGTTCACGTCCACGATCACGGTCAGGTTGTCCAGCTCGTAGTGGCTCGCCTTGTCGAGCGCCTCCCAGATCGACCCCTCGGCCATCTCGCTGTCGCCGCAGAGCACCCAGACCCGGTAGGGGAGGCGATCCAGGTACTTGCCGGCGAGCGCGATGCCCACCCCGATGGGGAGACCCTGGCCGAGCGAGCCGGTGGCGACGTCCACCCAGGGGATGACCGGGGTGGGGTGCCCCTGGAGGCGGGACCCGAGGGTCCGGTAGGTCATCAGCTCCTCGTCGTCGATCACGCCGCAGGCCAGGTAGAGCGCGTAGAGGAGGGGCGAGGCGTGACCCTTGGAGAAGATCAGGTGGTCATTGGTGGGGAGCTTGGGGTGGGCGAAGTCGTAACGGAGGTGCCGGCCGGCGAGGACCGCGATCAGATCGGCGGCGGACATGCTGGAGGTGGGATGCCCCGAGCCGGCCCGGGTGCTGGCGCGGATGCCGTCGACTCGGAGCTGCTGAGCCACCTGGTGCAGGGTGTCCAGGTCCGCTGGAGCCGCTGGCTGTCCGGTCGCCGCCATCTGAGGTCCTCCTCGAAGGGCCCGGTCGAGGGCTCGACATACGGGCCGCCGCTTCGCCGTCCATGATGAACGGAGTGAGGGGTCAGCCGCCCGGGTTGGCCGGCTGCGAGACGACGTGGCTGCGACCCCGCCGCCGCGCGCAGGGCTCGTGACTCGGCCGGGCCCCTGTGGGAGCATGGATGGGCCCACGCGATTCGGCCGACGAGAAGGAGGGACGGCCATGACGGACTTTGTGCCGCTGCCAGGGACCGCGCACGAGCTGACGCCGGGCGAGCTTCGGCGGGTCCGCTCCCTGGGGGCGCTGAGCGACCAGCAGGGCGGGGAGATGGCGGAGGTCACCCTCCTCCTCCGAGAGAATCCCGCGGGGCCGACGCTCGCTGAGACGATCGAGGCGATCAGCGCCCAGCCGATGGGGCTGCGGCAGCACCTGAGCCGCGACCAGCTCACCGCGGCACACGGCGCCACCGACCAGGACGTGACGCTGGTATCGGTCTGGGCGCGGAGCGCCGGGCTGACGGTCGGCACGACCGATCCGGCGACGCGGCGGCTCCGGCTGCGCGGAACCGTGACCCAGCTGGCGGCCGCCTTCCAGGTGAGGTTCGAGAGCTTCCAGACCACGCTCCCGGGCGGTGCTTCCCTCACCTATCGGGACCACCGGGGCCCGGCCTCCATCCCCGCCGCGCTGCAGGGGATCGTCGAGCACGTGAGCGGCTTGAGCACCCGGCCGGTAGCCCGTCCCCATCATCGGGCCGCCCACCCGGCCTCAGTCCAGGCCACCTTCACCCCCGAGCAGCTCGCCGCCGTGTACCAGTTTCCGGCCGTCCCCAGGGGCGGAGCCGGGCTCACCCTCGATGTCGGGATCGCCGAGCTGGGCGGGCGGGCCGACCCGGCTGTGCTCAGCTGGTTCACCAGGGCCAACCCGGGGGTCCACGTCGTCGAGGACGCCGTCGACGGGCCCCTGCCCCAACCGGACCCGGGCGGTGCCGACGTCGAGGTCGCCCTCGACTGGCAGGTGCTTGCCCGAGCCCTGCTCGCGGCGGCCCCGCAGGCCGCGATCCGGCTGGTGCTCCGCTACGCCCCCAACACCGACCAGGGCTTCTCCGACCTCTGGAACTCCTTCGTCAGCGACCAGACCTACAGCTTCACGGGGGTCTCCACCAGCTGGGGCATGGCCGAAGACCAGTGGACCCAGGGAGGAGCGGCGGCGATGGACGCCGCCGCCCAGGCATGCCTGGCCGTCGGCATCTTCCAGATCGCCGCGAGCGGGGACGCCGGTGCGAGCGACGGCAGCACCGACGGGAAGGTCTACGCGGACTGTCCGGCTTCCAGTCCCAACGTCATCGGCGCCGGCGGCACCAAGCTGACGGTGAGCGGCGGGAGGATCAGCAGCCAGGTGGTGTGGAACGAGGCCGCCAGTGGCGACGGCGCCGGCGGTGGTGGCGTCTCCATGTACTTCCCCGTACCGTCCTACCAGTCCGCGAACGGGATCAGCGAGAAGTCGCTGAACAACGGGCGGACGGGCAGGTCGGAGCCCGACATGGCCGCTGATGCGGACCCGCTG
>JBEKAP010000275.1:0-2505 GCA_050015875.1 Candidatus Dormibacteria bacterium
CGCCGAGACCCTCGCCAAGATCCGCGGGCTCAACCGAGTCGCCGCCAAGCGCGGCCAGTCCCTCGCTCAGATGGCCCTGGCCTGGGTCCTCCGCGACCCCCGGGTGACGTCGGCGCTGATCGGGGTGAGCAGCATCCGGCAGCTGGAGGAGAATCTGGCCGCTCTCCAACGGATCGAGTTCACCGACTCGGAGCTCGTCGAGATCGATCGACTGGCGACCGACAGCGGGATCAACCTCTGGGCCGCCTCCAGCCAGGTCTGACGCCACCGCCACCGACCATGCCGGGCCCGAGGGCGTCAGGAGCGTCGGGGGTTACCCAGCTCCCCGTCAGGCGTACGCGTATCCCTCGGGGAGCGGACGTGGAGCCGGAGGGCCGATGTAGATCGCCGAGGGCCGGATCAGCCGGTTGTTGCTCGCCTGCTCGGCGACGGCCGACGTCCATCCCACCGTGCGGCTGCACGCGAAGGTGGGGGTGAACATGTCCCGCGAGAGGCCCACTGTGTTCATCACGACCCCGGAGTAGAACTCCACGTTGGTATAGAGGCGGCGGCCCGGCTTGAGCTCGCTCAGCACCTTCAGCGCGGTGGCCTCGACGTGCTCCGCGAACTCCACCTGCGGACCGCCCAGGCCGCGGGCCACCTCGTGCAGCAGCACCGAGCGGGGGTCATCCGTCTTGTAGACGCGGTGTCCGAAGCCCATCAGGCGCTGGCCGCCCTTGACCTCGTCGCGGAGATGCTCCTCGGCGCGGTCCGGCGTGCCGATGGCGTCGAGCATGTCCAGAGCCCGCGACGGTGCCCCACCGTGCAGCGGGCCGGCGAGCGCGCCGATGGCCCCGGTGAGCGCCGAGCCCATGTCGCTGCCGGTGGACGTGATCACCCGGGCCGTGAAGGTGCTCGAGTTGAACCCATGGTCCATGGTCAGGATCATGTACTGCTCCAGCGCGCGAGCCGCCCCCGGGTCCGGCCGCTCACCGGTGAGCATCTGCAGGTAGGAGGCGGCATAGCCGAGGCTCGGATCCGGATCGATCGGGGCCAGCCCCTGGTGGACGCGGTGGAGCCGCATCAGCAGGACGGGGGTGAGGGCGACCATCCGGAGCGCGTCGGAGCGGACCTGGTCGGGGGTGAGGTCCAGCGTCGGCTGGAGGTTGAGCGCCGCCGCGCTCAGCGAGACCGCGGTGCGCAGGGCGCCGAGCGCCGAGTAGCCGGGGAGGCGGGCGATCTCGTCCAGGGCGGTTGCCACCCCCCCGGGCAGTGCCCGTCCGGCGACGGCCTGGTCCTGGAGCCAGCGCAGCTCCCGGGAGTTGGGCAGCTCACCGATCAGCAGGAGGTGCCACACCTGCTCGAACGAGCAGTGGCGGGCCAGCTCGGTCGCGTCGTACCCGCGGTAGTGGTAGAAGCCCTCCTCGCCGCGGACGTCCCCGATGCGGGTCTCGGCGACCGCGACCCCCTCCAGGCCCCGCGGGGCGAGCGTGGGTGTCGTCGACTCGGCGGGCTTGACCTCCGGCGCTTCGCTCACGTTGATCGCTCCTCCAACTGTTGTTCGTCATCAACTCTACACAGTCGCCCGCTCTGCTCTGAGTGGCGACCTCCGCCCCTCCGTCGAGGCGCCGGCGCCACACTCGGACGGGAGGTCATAATGCGTCGAATGCGTCCAACGGCTACGCCGGCCGAGGACCGGTGACGGCGGCGTGACGACTCGATGAAAAGGCGTCGAAAGGCGCTCCGGGAGCCCGGCGAGCCGCTGGTAAGCTCCGCCTCCCACCTCGAACCAGGTATACGGACCTTTGCGCCGCACCACACGCCTCACCTGCAAGCTCGCCACCTCCGTTCTCCTGATCGGAGCGTTTGTGGCTGCCACGCCCCCGGCAGGCCGGGTGGCCCTCCGCGGCATCCGGCTGACCGATTCCTACGACCAGCAGATCACCCAGCTCCAGCAGCAGTACGACTCTCTCGGCACCCAGCTGCAGAGCCTGCAGGGCAGCGAGGCGGCGGCGAACGCGCAGGCCGCCGCCGTCCAGCAGCAGATCGCGGCCACGGAGACCCAGATAGCCGCGGACCAAGCTCAGATCAACCAGCTCAACCTCGCGCTGGCTCAGACCGAGGAGGCGATCGAGGTGGACACCGCCCACCTCGCCGCCCAGAAGGCGCAGCTCACCGAGCTGACCGTCGAGATCTACACCGAGGGCGGGACCGGCGTGGTGGACGGGCTCGTCGACAGCCAGAGCATCGCGGACTTCATGGAGCAGCTGGACTCGGCCACCACGGTCAGCCAGAAGGTCCAGACGCTCATGGCGCAGGTCGAGGCGGATGAGCAGACTCTCGCCGTCCTGGAGCAGACCCAGCAGACCCACCTCACCCAGGACGCGCAGGCCGAGAGCCAGCTGGAGTCCGACCAGGCCACCCTGCAGGCGCAGGAGACCGAGCTGAAGCAGCAGGCGGCCTCCCTCGGCGGTCAGGCGGCCGGGCTGGTCTGCCAGCGGAACTCGCTGCTCGGCCAGATCGCCT
>JBEKAP010000276.1:0-3279 GCA_050015875.1 Candidatus Dormibacteria bacterium
GAAAGGGGGCGACCCACCGCCGGCCGCCGCCACCTCGGGCCGGTCGCTACCGACGACGTTGTCGCGAGCTTTCTCCGTCAGGCGACCGGTCTCAGCGACCTTCCGATCCCTCTAAAGTCTAACTAACTAAAACGATGATTTTGTCTAGTTAGATGGTATCCTGGCCGCCCATGGCCGCCCCCCCTCCCCGCATCCCCCTCTCCGAGGCCATCGACGAGTTCCTCTCCTGGCAGGAGCTCGACCGCCACCGCAGCCCCGGGACGATCCGCGAGTACCGCCGGGACCTCGACGGCTTCGCCGCCTTCGCCGGCGGCGACCAGGGCATCCCCGACGTCGCCGACATCGACCGCGACCTCCTCCGCGCCTACCAGCGCCACCTCGCCCGCCTCCAGGTTGGTCACCGCCGCGCCGCAGGACCCCTCGCGGTGGCCACCCGCACCCGGCGCCTGGTCTCCCTGCGCAGCTTCTTGCGCTTCTCTGCCCGGGAGGAGTGGCTCCCCGGCGACCTGGGGACGACCATCGACCTGCCCACGCTCCCCGAGCGCCTCCCCAAGCCGCTAGAGGCGGACGACCGTGACCGCCTGCTCCGGGCCCTTCCCGCCGGGACCGTCGCCGAGAAACGGGACTGGGCGCTCATCGGCTTCCTCCTCTCCACCGGCTGCCGGATCTCCGAGGCCCTCGCCCTCGACCGGACCGACTGGCGCCGCGACCGGGTCACGGTCCGCGGCAAGGGTGACCGAGAGCGGGTCGTCATGGTCACGGCGCGGGCTCACGACGCAATGCAGGACTATCTGGCCGCCCGCGCGGACCCCTCCCCCGCCCTCTTTGTCAGCTTCCAGCCCGCCTCCAGGGGTACCCGGGACAACCGGCTCACCGCCAATGGCGCCCGGCACATCTGCCGCCGGGTCGCCCGGGAGCTGGCCATCTCCCCCTTCCATCCCCATCAGCTCCGCCACACCCTCGGCACCCTGCTTCAGGAGACGATCGGGGACGCCCGCCTCACCGCCGAGACGCTCGGCCACCGCGGCCTGGGCTCGGTCGCCGGCTACACCAAGATCACCGACCGGCAGCGGCGGGCGGCCTACGAGGCGATGGAGGGCAGGGGGCTGTAGTGGCACGACTGGCTAGATCGCGGCGATAGCGCAGCGTCACAGCGACGACCGCCCTCGGGACCGTCCTCCGCCCCCACGCCGAGGCCCGAACCGCCGGGTCCGCGGTTCTGAGGCTCGACTTGCCAGTCTGATCGCGAGCGCCTAGCTCACTCTGCCCCTGGTGACACCGGCCCGAGCACTGGGCCAACACGCGCGGATCATCCCCAAAGGGCCAGATGGCGGCCGCAGGGTTGACAAGTCAGTCAACCCGTGCCACCCTTATGCCATGGACTTCGGACAAACGCTCCGGCGCATGCGAACTGATCAGGGGATTGGCATCAAGACGCTCGGACCGCAACTCGGCGTCTCCTATACGTATCTAAGCAAGCTCGAGGGAAACGTCACCCGACCATCCGAGGAACTGCTGGACCGGATCTCGCTCTACTTCGGCTGCGATCGGGATCAGCTCTACATCACAGCAGATCGCGTCCCACCCGACATCCTATCGATCCTCAGGGAGTATCCTGACGACGCAATCCAGGTCCTCAGGGAGCGCTTCCAACGTGGACGCAAGTCAGCGTGAATCTCTTCTCCAGCTACTCGAGGCGCTGTCAGACCTCGACGGCCAATACACCCAACAGCGCAGGGTAAATCCAATCGGTGGTGGTGGTAACTTCTCCGTGATCCTTTCCGCACGTGAATCGATAACCGCGCGCCACGTCGCGATCAAGATCATGGATCCCTACTGCAAGGATCCTTATCGTCTCGCGTGCTTCCAGCGCGAAGAGTATGTTCTTCGCTCCCTCCGCGGCGAAGAAGGCATTCTGGTCTCGCTCAGTGACCTTAGCACTCTAACCGTCCCACTGACCGGGCCGGGCGGCATCGCCTTTCCCCTCACATTGGAATACTTCGTAACTGAGCTGGCCAGGTACTCACTCCGTGACGAGATCGACCAGGCGTCGCGCACGAACCGCACCATCCTGACCCAGCTCCGTACTTTCCGCGCCCTCTGTCGGGCGCTCCAACGGATCCACTCGAAGGGCATCGCTCACCGTGATCTCAAGCCGACCAACGTCCTCAGATGCCACAACCATTCGCTCAAACTCTCCGATTTCGGAGCCGCACGGTCAGTCACCCCGACCTCCTCCGCCCTCCTTACCAACTACGGTGGCGGATGGCCGGGCGATTACCTGTACGCTGCCCCAGAGGTTGTTGCCGGCCTGCACGAGACGGATCCTATCCTGGCCTTACGCAGTGACTTCTACTCGCTTGGCGCGATCCTCTTCGAGTTGCTCACAGGCGCACAACTTGGCGCGATCACGCTCTACCCCGATGCCTTGAACGATCTGCGCATCATCGCAGCCATGCCGACGCAAAGGCGCAGTCACGTCCTGCGTGCAAGCGTATGCCCCTCTTCCGCCCTGCATTGGACAGCAGATGCAGGCCCTATTCGAATCCTTGATCAACCTTGATTACAGACTGAGAGCAGCGGACTTCTCCAGCATCTTCCGTCAGGTTAGCATCTGCGAAAAGATCCTTAGCAATGAGAGGGCCTACCGTGGCTGGCTTGCCCAACGACGCAGACGTTCCACCCTCACTTTGGTGAGGACTTAGATCATGCTGATACTTCTCGACCCTGTCACAGACGAATTCGCAACGGAGGAGCCCCCCTCGATCGGGGTGGCGGATTTGGACGAGCGCCCGCGAGACGCGGCACAACCTAGCGAGTACCCGGAGGAGAATCCGAGTCCCACGGAGTCCGTTCTGGCCCGTGCCCGCCTCGACGTTGACGCAAATCCCGCTAACCTGCTGGCGCGTGAGCGACTCGGACTACTCCTCTTGGCTTCCGGCCAGTATGAGGCGGCGATGGCGGAGCTACGGCCCTCCGGTGACGATGCTCGCCGACGTCCTATCGCTGACGCCGGCTATGCCCGTGCCCTCGCGCTACTTGGCCGTCCCGACGAGGCACTAGCCATTGCAACGAAACTCAAGGAGCAACCCTCTAGCTCTGTGATGGGTCTTGCGATAGAGGCCGACGTCGCAAGTCGCACCGGCGATCATGCGCGAGCGGTGGGCGCCCTACGGCATCTGGTGCTCCGAGAGCCCACGCGATCTGGCCACCGTGTTGAGCTCGCCCGGGCACTCCTCAGACGAGGCAACGAGGGCGATATCCGGGATGCAGTACGCA
>JBEKAP010000277.1:0-2976 GCA_050015875.1 Candidatus Dormibacteria bacterium
CCTTCGCGCTCAACTTCTCACGACCAGGGGCCCAGGTCATCGCCCAGTACTACAACCTGATCCGGCTCGGTTTCGAGGGCTACCGCAGGGTGCAGCAGGCGGCGCTGGACACGGCTCAGCACATCTCCGCCGCTGTGGCGCGGCTCGGCCCCTTCCGGCTGCTCACGGATGGGAGCGAGCTTCCGGTCTTCGCCTTCGAGCTGAATCCCGAGGTGGAGCGCTACACGGTGTACGACGTCTCCGACGGGCTGCGCAAGCGGGGCTGGCAGGTGCCCGCCTACAGCTTCCCCGCCAACCTCCAGGACACCAGCGCGCTGAGGGTGGTGGTGCGCAACGGGATGTCGCGCGACCTGGCCGACCTGCTCATCGCCGACCTCCGCCGCGAGGTCGCGCAGCTCGCCAAGGTGAGCTCACGCCTGCCCCAGCACCCTGACCGCGCCCGCTTCCATCACTGAGTGTCCAGCCGGCAGGAGACGACGATGACCATCGCATTCAGGCAGAGGAGCGTGCTGACCGAGATCGGGCCGGGAGCCCTCCTGCACTCACTCTTCTCGACCGTGGCGGTACGCCTCGAAGGCGGGCAATGGGGGGAGCGGTACCCCCTGATCATGAGCAGAATTTACGGCGGCCACCTGGACCAGGCCGACGCCGTCGCGGCGCTGGTGGAGATGGAGCAGATCCGCGAACGTCTCGCGAGACTGGATCCCGGCGAGGTGGTCTGGGACGCGGAGAGGCCCACGCAGGCGCCGCCATGGGGTCACACGGTCGGTCCGCACGTGACCAGCATGGCCAACTACTTCGTCACGACGACCGGGCGGAACCTGGTGAACGAGATCATCGACAACCTCGAGTCTCTCCGCGACTTCGGGGGAGGGCTCGAGATCGTTCCCAGCGGTGACCCGAACCGTCCACTGCCGGGGACCGCATAGGGTCGATCAGCTCGGCGGCAGGCCCAGGTCGGCACGGACGACGTCGCCCTGGGCGATGGCGGCGGCGCCGTCCGACAGCGCCTTGGCATCCCAGGCTGCCTCCGTGCCCACACTCTGCGAGCCGAGCGAATCGAGGTCTGAGATGACGGCGTTGTCGTCGGACACCAGGGTGGCGATGTCCGTGGCCGCCTTGCCAGTCGCGCCGATGCCCTGGACGGTGCCGTCGAACGTCGTCAGCACGCCGGCGTACGACGACGCCTGCGACGTGAGATCGAGGACGTTGCCGTTCGCGGCCACGAGATCGGCCTTCCACGTCACGTAGGCCGACTTCACGGGGGTGGCGGCCGCCAGATACGCCTGGGCGACCTGGGCCGTCGACGCCGGGGTGCCGTTCGAGGCCGACGAGCTGGAGGACGAGGTCGTCGAGCTGCCGCAACCGGCGGCGAGGACCGCCAGGACCGCCGATCCCAGCACCGCGATGGATCTCGTCTTCATCTCCCGCCTCCGCAACCCTGCCTAGGACACGCACAGGACAGTGGCGCTCATCGCCCCCTGCCCTGGTGCGAAATGGTACCCGGTCCCCACCCTGATAGTGTCCGAAGGCTGTGGCCATCACCCTGCCGATCGCGCTCTTCTTCGGCATCCTCCAGGGCGCCAGCGAGCTATTCCCGGTCTCCTCTCTCGGCCACGCGGTCGTGGTGCCACCGCTGCTCGGCATCGGGGTTCGCGAGAGCGACTCGGACTTCCTCCCCTTCCTGGTCCTGCTCCACATCGGGACCGCCACCGCCCTGATCGCCCTCTACTGGCGGCAGTGGGGCCGGATCGTCGCCGGGTTTGTCCGCAGCGCGCTCACCGGCAGGGTGCGGGGCGGGGACGACCGCCTGGCCTGGCTGCTCGTGGTCGGGACGATCCCCGCCGGACTGATCGGGTTCATCTTCCAGAAGCCGCTCCAGGCCAACTTCGGCAACCCGCGACTGGCCGCCGGGCTGCTGATCGTGAACGGCGGCATGCTGCTCGGGGCCGAGCTGCTGCGCCGGCGCACGGAGAGACGGGCGGGCATCGCCCACCGCGACGCCGCGGTGGAGGCGAAGCAGTTCCGGAGCATCGAGGAGATGGGCTTCGGCCGCGCCGCCCTCATCGGCGCGTGCCAGATCGTCGCCCTCTTCCCGGGCATGTCGCGCTCCGGATCGACGATGGCCGGCGGCCTGATCGGCGGGCTCCGCCATGAGGAGGCGGTGCGATTCTCCTTCCTCCTCGCCACCCCCATCATCCTGGCCGCGGGGCTGCTCGAGGTGCCGTCGCTGGCCGGGACCGCCAACCTCGGGCCGATGCTCATCGGGGGTGTCGCCGCCGGCCTCACCGCCTACGCCAGCGCCCGCTTCCTGGTCCGATACTTCCGGGTCGGCCGCCTCGACCCCTATGCCTACTACTGCGCGGGGCTGGGAGTGCTCGGCCTCGTCCTACGCCCGCAACCGCACCCTCGCCGCGGTGCTGATCGCGATCGCCGTCATCTGCCTGGCGCTGGCGATCTTCTACTTCACTCAGAAGACCACCTTCCTGGCCGGCGCCCCGGCCAAGATCCAGGTCAAGCACGGCCTGCTGTTCGCCGTGCTCGCGATCGTCTCGGCGGTCGGCGCCAACATCGTCTGGCACCGTCAGAGCTGACCCTGGTCCCGGCGGCGCCTCCGCAGCGCGGCCCCCTGGTGGGCGGTCCATCCCGGCGCCCGGGCCAGCGCTCACGCCAAGATGTGCGCCGTGAAGCTCGCTGACTCCCTCACCGGGCAGCTCTCCGAGGCGGCGGGACTGCTGCGGGGACGGCTCGAGGGCCCCCTCCTCCACGCCGTCAAGACCGCGGTCGCCGCCGGCTTCTCCTGGTTCGTCGCCGCCACCCTGCTGGGCAACCAGATCCCCGTCTTCGCCCCGCTCGCGGCGGTGCTCACCGTCCAGGTGACCATCTGGCAGTCGGTCTCGCGCGGGCTGCAGCGGGTCGCCGGCGTGGTCGTGGGAGTGGTGGTGGCGAGCGCCTTCGCCCACCTGGCCGGCGCCC
>JBEKAP010000278.1:0-2562 GCA_050015875.1 Candidatus Dormibacteria bacterium
GGGGCTCGGAGCGAACCTGGCCGCCACCCCCGGATGGCCGAAGCCGATCGCCACCCCGGCGATGATGAAGGCCCAGGTGATGAGTGGGCGGAAGAGGCCCTTGAGGAGGCCGTGCAGGAGGGCCAGCCCGAGGATGATCACGCAGGCGATGTCGATGTAGCTCACGGCGCGACATCGTAGCCGCACCCGAGGGGCGGCGCGCGTTCCACGCGGGCGGCCGCTACCAGCTCGAGGCGCGCACGAGGCTTGCCGCCGCGGGTCCTGGGCCGCGGCCAGCAGCGCCCGTATCGGTGCCTCCGCGCCGCCGCGGGCAGCCGGTCGACCCCCGGGCCCGTGTGGTATGCCTCACCTCTCCGGCAGGGGGTGAACACCCGCCTCGTCCGGGGATAGCTGGACGTCCACCGGGCGACGAGGAGACCCACCATGAACTGTGCCCAATGCGGGCGGCCCTTGCCGGACGCGGCCGCCTTCTGCGCCGTCTGTGGATCTCCGGTGGCGCAACCGCCGGTCGCGGCCGGATCGGTGCCGCCGCCGCCTCCGCCGTACCCGCCCGTGGCTGCGCCCTCGCTAGGACCGATCCCAACCGCGACGGCTGCCGGCCCCTGGCGGACCGTGCCCGGCGCTCCGCCACCTGCGCGTTCTGGCACTGCCATATGAGGGCGCATCCGCGGGATCGAAGGCGTACGCGATCTTCACCGGCGGACCGGGGACCGTGTGGTTCTCCGCACTGCCCGTCGGTTCCATGGTGCTCGCGATCATCGCGGTGGCGTTTGTGACCTGGTCTCGGTCACCGGTCCAGCAGGTCGCGGCGGGCATGCTGATGGCCTTCGGCGTGGCGGCCATCCTCAACTTCCTCTCCTACGCCGCCCTCCCGTCCTTCAGCTCGTACGGGACGTATCAGCCGGCCATGGGGCCGGGTGGGCCCGTCGGGATCGTCAGCGGGGCGCTGCTTGTGGCGGGCGGCCTCATCGCCTTTCTCAGCCGGGGCACCGTGCGGTCGGCCGGCTGATCCACTGGCCAGTCGCAGAACCCGAGTGTCGGGTCCGATCTCACTGAGGGTGGGTTCCGCGAGCCGGACCGGCGCACGCGGTTGCCCTGAGCCTTCCCCGACTCCTCTCCGCGTGAAGGATGCGAGCCAGACTCAGCAGATGCGGGGCAGCGGATCCCCCACCAGCATATCGACGATGCGCATCCCGCCGAAGCCGGTCGTGACCAGCACCAGCCCGGGCGGGTCGTCGGCGATCCGGCCGATCACCGCGGCGTCCGCGCCCTGGGGATGCGTGCGCAGCGCAGTCGCCGCCGCCTCCGCCTCGTCGCCGGCCACCACGGCGACGAAGCGCCCCTCGCAGGCCACGTAGAGGGGGTCGATGCCGAGGATCTCCGAGGCTCCGCGCACCTCGGGGCGCACCGGGATCGACTTCTCCTCGAGGACGACGGCGACCCCCGAGGCCAGCGCCAGCTCGTTGCAGATGGTCGCCACGCCGCCCCGGGTCGCATCGCGGATGAAGCGCGTCCCCGGTGCCGCGTCCAGCAGGAGGGAGATCAGCTCGGTGAGCGGGGCCGTGTCGGAGCGGAGGTCTGATTCGATGCCGAGCTCCCCACGCGCCAGCATGATGGTGATGCCGTGGTCCCCGACCGGTCCGGAGACGATGACGGCGTCGCCGGGCAGCGCAGCCGCGGCCGAGAGCCGCACCGGCCGCTCCAGCACTCCGATCCCGGCCGTGTTCACGAAGCAGCCGTCCGCCTTGCCCCGCTGGACGACCTTGGTGTCCCCGGTGACGATCTGCACCCCGGCGCGCTCCGCTGCCCTGGCCATCGAGGCGACGATGCGGCGGAGGTCGGCGATCGGGAATCCCTCCTCCAGGACGAATCCTGCCGAGAGGTACAGCGGTCTCGCCCCCGACACGGCCAGGTCGTTGACCGTGCCGTTCACGGCGAGGTCCCCGATGTCGCCCCCGGGGAAGAAGAGCGGGGAGACCACGTAGGTGTCGGTGGTGAAGGCGAGTCGCTCCGCGCCGACGGCGAAGACGGCCTGGTCCTCCAGCGGCTCGAGGAGCGGGTTGCGGAAGGCCTCCAGGAAGAGCGCGTCGATCAGGGTGTGCGTCGCCCTGCCGCCGGAGCCGTGCGAGAGCGTGATCCGCTCGTCGGTGATCCTGGGCCGGCGGCGGCGGATCCGCTCGATCCGCTCCAGGACCTCCTGCTCGGTGCGCTCGGTCACACCGAACCCGCCTGCCGGACCCGGAGACGGGTGAAGCGCCCGAAGTTGTAGTAGGCCGCGCAGGCGCCCTCCGAGGAGACCATGCAGGTCCCGATCGGGGTCTCGGGGGTGCACGCGGTGCCGAACACCTTGCACTCCCACGGCTTGATCACGCCCTTGAGCACCTCGCCGCACTGGCACGCCTTGGGGTCGGCGACGCGGACGTTGGGGACCTCGAAGCGCTCCTCGGCGTCGAACTCGCGGTAGGCGTCAGACAGGCGCAGCGCGCTCTGGGAGATGAACCCCAGCCCGCGCCATTCGAAGTGCGGGCGCAGCTCGAACACCTCGGCCATCACCTCCAGCGC
>JBEKAP010000279.1:0-3075 GCA_050015875.1 Candidatus Dormibacteria bacterium
AAGCCCGGTGAGCGACCAGGACCGCCGTGGGGCGATCTCGACAGGTGTCAGGGTCCCGCTGCGCACCATCGCGCGGGAGTGGACCCGCCTCGGTTGTGTCGGCTTCGGGGGACCGCCCACCCACATCGCGCTGCTGCGGCGGATGTGCGTCGAGGAGCGGCGGTGGATCGCCGACCAGGATTTCGAGGACGGGATCGCCGCCACCAATCTCCTGCCCGGGCCCGCCTCGACACAGCTGGCCATCTTCTGTGCCTGGCGGCTGAGGGGCGTCGCGGGGGGATTGCTGGGCGGAGTGTGCTTCATCGTCCCCGGGCTGGTGCTGATCCTCGCTCTGTCGGCGGTCTTCCTCGCCGGACACCCCCCCGTGTGGGTGCTGGGCGCCGCGGCCGGAGCGGGTGCCGCCGTGCCCGCGGTGGCCCTGCATGCCGCCTCACGACTCGTCGGGGCGAGCTGGAGGCGCGCCGGCGGCGGGGGAGCGGAGCGTTTCCGCTGGGTCGTCTACGCCCTGGTGGGAGCCGCCGCGGCGGGGGCGATCGGCCCCTACCTGGTGCTGGTGCTCCTCGCCTGCGGCCTGGTCGAGATCGTCGTCCGGCGCGCCACACCGCGCCGGGCCCCAGGCTCAGCCGGAGCGTTCCTCCCCGCCAGCCTGGTTCACATGGCCGCCATCGGCGGGCTCGGGGCCCTGGCCTGGGTCGCGTTCAAGGTGGGCGCCCTCTCCTACGGAGGCGGGTTCGTCATCGTCCCGCTGATGCAGCACGACGCGGTGAGCACGTTTCACTGGATGACCGGGGCCCAGTTCCTCAACGCCGTCGCCCTCGGTCAGATCACACCCGGCCCCGTCGTCCAGACGGTGGCGGTGGTCGGGTACGCGGCCGCCGGTGTCGGAGGGGGGCTGCTCGCCGCTCTCATCGCCTTCACCCCGTCGTTCGTCTTCGTCCTCGTGGGAGGACCCCGCTTTGATCAGCTCCGGGCCAACCGAGCCGTCGGGGCGTTCCTCACCGGGGCCGGCCCGGCAGTCATCGGCGCCATCGCGGGGTCGGCCATCCCCCTCGGCCTCTCGCTCCAGCATCCCTGGCAGATCCCGGTGCTCGCCGGAGCCGTGCTCTGGCTCTTCGCCGTCCGGCGCGGCGTCGTGAGCGGACTGCTCGCCGGGGCGATGGTGGGCGTCGTCCTTGCGCTCGCGGGCATGGCCGTCTGACTTCGTCGACGGTGGAGCCCGCTGCCAGAATGCTGAGGTGACCGACCTGGAGGCGACCGCCATCGCCGGGCTGGAGGCCGCCTTCGGCTCCGGCACCCCCGCAGCCAGCGGTCTCGCACCGGGACGGACGACCCTGCTCGGGGAGCACGTCGACTACGTGGGCGGGCGGGTGGCGTGCATGGCCATCGACCTGGCGCTGGCGGTGGCCGTGCGACCCTCGGCCGACGCGCGTTGGCGGGTGGTCAGCGGCGGGGAGCGCGTGGAGCGCGAGGGGCCAGGGACGGCCCGGGACATCGGTGACCGCGTCTTCGCCGCCGCCTCCGCGCTGGGCAGATTCGGCGTGCTCCTGCCTCCCCTGGACATCGGCGTCGCGAGCCAACTCCCCCGCTCCTCCGGCCTCAGCTCGTCGGCGGCGCTGACCGCGGCCAGCCTGGTGGCCATGCTCCGCCTCGCCCGTGCTCGCCTCGGCGCGGACGACCTGGTCGCGGCTGCGCTGATCGCCGAGCGCGAGATCGTCGGTGTGCCCTGCGGCGACCTGGACCCCCTGGCGGTGGTCCATGGCCGAGCCGATGCCGTGCTCCTTCTCGACTGTGCCACCGGGGCCCGGGAGACGCGCGCCTGGCCCTGGCCCGAGATCCGTCTCATCGTGGCCGGCAGCGGCGAGCGTCACGACGTGCAGGGAGCCGGGTACCGGGCCCGACGCGAGCAGGCGGAGCGAGCCTGCGCCCTGCTCGGCGCGACCGGCTGCCAGGAGATAGCGGCTCGGTCTCCTCATCAACCAGAGCCATGCATCCCTGAGCCGAGACCTGCGGGTCAGCACCGACCGCATCGACGCGATGGCCGCCGCTGCGCGCGGCGTCCCGGGCTGCTACGGCGCGCGCCTGGTCGGCGGCGGTTTCGGGGGCAGCGCCCTGGCCCTCGTGGATCGGAGCGCAGCGGATGCATGCGCCGCGGCCATGGCGGCAGCCGCGGGCCCCGAGGCGGCGACCTGGCTGATCGCTCCCTCCGATGGCGTCGCGGCGCTCTCGCCGGACGTCGTCACCGCTCCGGCCGCGGCACCGAGGAGCGGAGGAAGTGATGACCCTGGTCGAGGTCCTCGATGAGCCCGGGACGAGCGGGCTGCCATCCCAGCAGCTCCCGATCAGCGCGCTGGGGACGGAGGCGTCGAGGTCGAGCGGAGCGGCCAACCACATGAAGGAGCGGATTCATGCGCAAGCTCATCGTCGCCAACTTCGTCACCCTGGACGGTCTCTACACCGGTGAGGACGGCAGGATGGACTCGCTCTTCGAGTTCCTTCATGAGGATTACGCCGCCGACCACGCCTTCGACCACTACAACGCGGAGCGGCTGCGCGCCGCCGACCATCTGCTGTTCAGCCGCAACTCGTTCCTGGAGAACCGGGCCTACTGGCCCGGGGTCGCCAGCGATCCCACCGCCACCCCGATCCGCCGCGAGCTCTCCGCACTGGTGAGCTCGATCTCCAAGCTGGTCATCTCCGACAACCTGACGGCGGCCGAGCTGGCCCCGTGGGAGAACACGCGGATCATCAAGCGCTCAGACGCCCATGGCGAGATCGCCGCGCTCAAACAGGAGCCCGGCAGGGACATCCTGGTGCAGATGAGCCGGCTGCTCTGGAACGACCTTCTGGCTCACGACCTCGTGGACGAGCTTCAGCTGACCTTCTTCCCGATCATCGGGGGCGTGGGCACACCGCTCTTCGCGGGGCGCCCTCCGGTGTCGCTCAAGCTGATTCGCACGCAGACGTGGGAGGGCTCGGGCAACCTCCTGGCCTGCTACGCCGTCTCCCCCGCTCGCCGGGACTGAGCCGCCAGGCCGGGGCCGATCGCGGCCGGGCGCTATGCTCCCAGTCGGGCGC
>JBEKAP010000280.1:0-3441 GCA_050015875.1 Candidatus Dormibacteria bacterium
AGATCGAGGAGCAGGGAGAGCCCGAAGCAGATCGCCGCGCCGGCCACCGGGACGATCAACCGGAGCGCCAGCAGCGTCTCCGGGCGCTGCCGCGACCCGGACCTGGCCACCAGCTTGCGGAGCTGCTGAAGCTGCCCCTCCTTGGTCCGCTTGGCGATGATGTTGCCGATGGAGCCGAGGATCGGCAGGACGATGCGTTCGAAGGCGGGCTGAGTGAACTCGCCGGTCGTCAGGTCGATGTCGTAGGTGGCAGCGTTGGGCACGCTGGAGAGCCGCTGCTCGAGGATGCTGGATGCCGGGGTCGCTGGCACCATCAGCCAGACCGCGAGGAAGACGACGAGTGCGATGACGGCGCCGGCACCCACCAGGATGATGAGGTTGCTGCTCATATCTTGATGTTCACGACCCTGCGGATCAGGCCGTACCCGCAGAGCATCAGGAAGAGCGCGACCCCGAGCATGACCTTGCCGGCCGTCTTGTCGATCATCGGGTCGAAGTAGCTGGGGGCGATCAGCATCAGGATCCCGGCCATGCCGAACGGCATGGCGATCAGCACCCATCCCTGGGCACGAGCCTGACCGGTCAGCGACTTGATCTCGCCCTTGATCCGCACCCGCTCTCGCACCGTGAACTCGATGGTGTCCAGGATGTGCGCGAGGTTGCCGCCCACCTGGGACTGGATCTGGACCGCGATGAGGAGCAGGCGGAGGTCCTCCGAGTCGTTGCGCCGGACCATCCGGCTGAGAGCCTCGTTCATGGGCAGGCCGAGCTGGACCTCCCGGGTGACCCGGGCCAGCTCCGAGCCCATGGGGGCCGGCATGTTCTTCGCGGTCAGGTCGATCGCCTGCGCGAAGGTGTAGCCGGCCTTCATCGAGCCGCTCAGCTGAAGGATGGTCGGGGAGAGCTGGGCGTTGAAGGCCTTGGTCCGCTTCGACTGACGGTACCGCACGAAGAGTTGGGCGGCCACATAGCCGACCACGCCGCCGATGAGGCCAAAGAGGACGGCGCCGAAACGCAGGTAGGCGATGGCACCGACCGCGCAGGCCGCCCCGATCGAGATCAGCACCCACTCGGTCGGCCGCAACTTCAGGTCGGCGCGCGCCAGCCTGTCGGCCATATGGGTACCGCGGTCGGTGCGCTCGAAGCGGCTGCCGACGGCGGACTGGACGGCGTGACGGATCTGGCCGAGCGGATCCCGAGGCGCCGCTGCCTCCTTGGGCACGAGCGGCGCGATCTCCCCGAGGTTGCGCAGCCGGTTGTGAAGCATCGAGTCGGCGCCGGGAAGGATGAAGACGAGGATGGCGGCGAAGAGCGCCACCGCCCCACCACCGGCCAGGAGGATGGTGGACGACGTCATCTCAGATCGCTTCCCGCGCTCAGGGCGATCAGCCCGCGAAGAACTGGTTCGGGTTCGTGACCGTCGAGGCCGGCGCGGTGGCGGCGGGCCCCGGCGAGGCGCTCGCGCTCGGGTAGTCGTCGCTGGAGACGACCAGGTACTGGATGGAAGCGCCCGACGTGTCCTCGATCTGGGTGAGGGCCGCGGCATCCTCCCGGGGCAGCTCCACCATGATCAGGGCGCCGGTGACCGTCGGGGCGGAGGAGGCGCTGGCAGACGCGGCCGGCGAGGCAACGGCTGTGACCGCCTGACCACCGGTCTCCTGACCGACGGCGAGCACGAGGACGTTCTCGTACGCCCAGTAGACCGGTCCGCCCGCCGCCTCGTTCACCAGGATGTCGATGCGATCGAGAGCCTGGATGTAGCCGCCCGTCCCATCACCGCTGCCGCTCGCGGCGCCCGGAGCGTAGGGCAGTGACACGGCGACGTAGCCAGCCGGCAGGACCGCGGGGTGGCGACAGCCGTGGTCTTGAGGTTGCTGGCGGTGAGCAGAGTGCCCGCGGCGATGGACGTGCTGGGCACGACCACGTTCTCGGTCGCTATGACGGGCATGGTCGGCGTGGTCGTCGCGCTGGTCGAGCCGGTGGCCGCCGGCTTGTTGGTGTACTCGATGGCGAGGTAGAACGCCCCGGCCGCGATGGCGGCGGCGACGACGGCGACGAGGACGCGGCGGCGTCGCTGGGCACTTACAGCCACACTGTTTCCTACCTGTGACTCGGGCGATGAGACGCCGCTCGGGCTCCGAGCCACGCGGGAGACCCGATGGGCTTTGGCGGTCCTTCTGGATCCGCTCCGCAGATCGTGGCCGGTCGTCAAGGGGGAGGAACGAGCGCGTCATCGAACTGTGAACGGCCTGCGGCATCTCGGGCACCGGGTGACGGGCGTGTGGTTACCAGCGCGAGGCCGGGGGGGCGCGCGCCCGCTGCTAGCATCGGTCGGTGCAGCAGAGGGCCCGGCTCTATCTCGTCCGCCACTGCGACGTGGCCAACCCGAACGGCGTCCTCTACGGCTACCTTCCGGGCTTCGGGCTGAGTGACAAGGGCCTCGCCCAGGCCGAGTCGCTGGGCCAGCGGCTGGCCGGGCAGCCGGTCCGGATGATCCGCACCAGTCCCCTCGAGCGGGCCCGCCAGACGACGTCGATCATCGCCCGGCACCTGGACCGCCCCGAGGTCGTGGTGGATGACGACCTGGTCGAGGCCCGTTTCAGCCTCTACCTCCAGGGCGTCCGCTACGCCCAGGTCCCGTGGCGCCGTCCGCTCTGGTGGGTGCACATGGTCTGGCCGGGCCTGCTCCGGCGCGATGAGAGGGTCGGCGCGATGGCGGGAAGGGTGGAGCGCTCCCTGGAGCGCCTGCTGGAGAGCGTGGGCGACGGGACCGGGGTCTGTGTCAGCCATGGCGACCCCATCCAGGCCTTCTGGATCACCCACCTGCACCGCCATCCCTGGGCCCTCCACCACCTGCAATGCGCCAAGGGGGGGCTGCTCGCCCTCGACTACGAGGCGGGGAAGCTGACCCGGGTCACCTACGTCCCGCCCCAGCTCGCCGCCCCCGCGGGGCCGGATCCGGTGGGAGAACAGGCCGGCGAGACCCCGGCTGCCGACCCGTCACAGGTCTGAGCGGCCCGGGGACTGACCGCGCGTCGGAGACCCGGGCGGGCCTCAGCCGGCCAGGATGCCCTCGGGATCGAAGACGCCGGTGAGGTCGGCGACGTCCCGGACGCCGGCGGCGGTGGCGACTTCGACCGCCGCGCCGGCCGGGACCAGCCGGAGGTGGACCGCGACGATCGCCCCCAGCCTCCCCGAGCTCCCGAGGAGTAGGGAGGCGATGTCGTAGCCGACGACGTCCTTGAGGACCGCTCCACCGAACTGGACCAGGTCGCCACCGGGGAGAACGGCCTCGATCCCGGTCAGGCTCCTCCGGGGCACCTCACCGCGGGCGATCAGGCCGCCGAGGTGCTCGGAGCCGGGAGCGGACACCAGCCCGGGAACGGCCATGCCGGCTTCGGCGAGGGCGGAGGCCAGGGCCGTGAGCGTGACCCCGGCCTC